>CAIYJV010000030.1 GCA_903926605.1 uncultured Bacteroidota bacterium | reverse complement strand
TGACACTGGGTGCAACTGCCCAGGAAAAATCCACAACCGACAGCACCCAGGCTGCACCAAAAACTACCCGGCGGGTAAAGCCGTTGTACCACAGCGACAGCCATTCTAAAATGATGACGCGTAAGGAGATCTCCCGTTTGCCGTCGAGAGACGAAATGGATGCAGTCTCACTTTCTCCCGGTGTGTACCAGGCGCGGCGCGGACAAGACATCAGCATAGGTGGTGCACGGCCCGGCGGCAACCTCTATGTGATAGACGGAGTGCAAATTCAGAGCAGGTAGGGGACACAACGTAAGGCGCAGCGTGCGTTTTGAAAACAGACCGGCAACGATTTGCAGTACAGTAGGTTTTAACTTTGTCATAATATCCTTATGAAAAATTACGACCTGACGGTAATGGTGGAAAATGACGAAGACGTAATTTACTTGCCATCTGTCCGGCGCTTCAGGGGTGCTATACCGAGGTTGAAACCATGGAACAAGCACTTGCTATGATTGAGGATGCGATAAAGCTCCATAATGAATCCCGATTGGAACAGTGAAAACCTATTTTTGAAGAAGTTCATTCATCCCACCAATTAAAAAAGCACCCGTGCAGGGCACAGATGCTTTCTCAAACCTAAAAAAACCAACAAAATTTTTTCTTATACCGCGAAGCTGTCACCGCAGCCACAGCTACGGCTGGCATTGGGATTGTTGAAGTGAAAACCCTTGCCGTTGAGGCCATCCGAAAAGTCGAGGGTTGTGTCGCAGAGATAGAGAAAACTCTTGAGGTCTGTAACAATTTTCACACCCTGATCTTCAAATTCCTGATCCTTGGGTTGGTGTTCGTTGTCGAAATCGAGTTTGTATGATAGTCCCGAACAACCACCACCTACCACACTAACACGCAGGAAATAATCATCACCCAGATTCTCATCCCTCTTCAACTGAAATACTTTTTCCTTTGCGCGGTCACTAACAAAAATCATTTCTAAAATATTTGGTCCGGACGGATGTCCGGGATGCTCAATTATGCATATTATTTCTGGCTAAGTAACGATGCCTCCACCGGTAACTTATGCTTTTTCTGCCGTAAGTTCGGGCAGGCCGTTTTTGACTCTGTAGTCGTTTATAGCTGCCTTTATAGCGTCTTCTGCCAGTACAGAACAATGGATCTTTACAGGTGGCAGGTTCAACTCTTCCACAATGTCCATATTGTCTATGGCCAGTGCCTGATCTACTGTCTTGCCTTTGAGCCATTCGGTAGCGAGTGAAGAAGAGGCAATGGCAGAGCCGCAACCAAAGGTCTTGAACTTTGCATCGCTGATGATACCGCTTTCCTGGTCTACCTCTATCTGCAGCCGCATCACGTCGCCACATTCGGGTGCGCCTACGAGACCTGTGCCTACGTTGGTTTTGGATTTATCTAAAGTACCCACATTTTTGGGGTTGGCGTAATGATCTATTACTTTTTCTGAGTATGCCATATTGTTTGTTTTTACTGGTGGCCGGCTTACAATGCCGTAAAATATGATGTAAAATTAAAAATTCTTAGTGGTGCGCCCATTCTATGGCGTTGATGTCCACGCCTTCTTTGAACATTTCCCAAAGGGGACTCATTTCGCGAAGCTTGGTCACTGTGCCTTTTACGGCATCAATGGTGAAATCTATCTGCTCGTCGGTGGTGAAACGGCCCAGACCGAAACGGAGTGAGCTGTGTGCCAGATCATCGCCCAGACCCAGAGCCTTGAGCACATAGGAGGGTTCGAGTGAGGCTGATGTACAGGCAGAACCGCTGGACAATGCGATATTCTTGTTGAAGCCCATCATAAGACCTTCCCCTTCCACATACTTGAAAGAGATGTTGGTGGTATGGGGCAGGCGGTGGTCTTTATTACCGTTCACATAAGATTCTTCCAGTTCGCTGAGTGCCGCTTCCAGACGGTCGCGCATTTTGCTGAGGCGTTTGGCTTCGTCGGCCATTTCGTTCATGCAGATCTCACATGCCTTACCAAAGCCTGCGATACTAGGTACATTAAGTGTACCACTGCGCATGCCGCGTTCGTGACCGCCACCGTCCATTTGTGAAGTAACCTTGACACGTGGGTTTTTGCGACGCACATAAAGCGCACCCACGCCCTTGGGGCCATACATCTTATGACCACTGAAGGCCATAAGGTCTATGCCATCTGCCATTACGTCTACCGGCACTTTACCCACTGCCTGGGTAGCGTCTGAGAAGAACAACACACCATGTTTGCGGGCGATCTGGCTGATGCCTTTCACGTCCTGGATCACACCTATTTCGTTATTGCCGTACATGATGGCAATGAGAATGGTCTTGTCCGTAATTGCTTTTTCAAGTTCACCGAGGTCCACAAGACCATCGGCCTGAACCTGTAGGTAGGTAACCTGGCCCCCAAGTTTTTCAATGTGCTTGCAGGAGTCGAGTACTGCTTTGTGCTCGGTAGTGCAGGTAATGATGTGATTACCCTTGCTGGCGTACATTTCGAACACGCCCTTCAGTGCCAGATTGTCGCTTTCTGTAGCGCCCGAGGTGAAGATGATCTCCTTGGCATCTGCGTTGATCAATTTTGCTACCTGCTCACGAGCGTAGTCCACTGCTTCTTCGGCTACCCATCCGAACGAATGGTTGCGGCTGGCCGCGTTTCCGAATTTTTCGACAAAATAAGGCAGCATAGCCTCCAGTACACGCGGATCCATTGGCGTAGTCGCGTTGTTGTCGAGATATATTGGTAATTTCAAATCCATATTAAGTACCTTAAAGTAAATTTCAATACAAAATTACAGTCAAAAGCGCTACTTTAGTGCCTTAACGTCATTGTTAGTTGAAATATTCCCATTTATAAAAATGATGCGTTGGCCTGCTCCGAACTGAAATCCGGATGACTAATGGTCAGGCGCGCGCTACCAGATCGCGATGAATTATGAATAAGATAGAACATATTGGAATTGCTGTAAAAGAGCTGGGTTTGTCTATACCGCTGTTTGAGCAATTGTTAAATACACCTTGCTACAAGACCGAAGAGGTGGCCAGCGAGGGTGTGAAAACAGCTTTTTTTCAACAGGGACCCAATAAGATCGAACTTTTGGAGGCCGCGTCTGAAAATAGCCCTATCGGGAAGTTCATTGCCAAAAAGGGCGAGGGTATTCACCATATTGCTTTTGATGTGGATAATATAGAAGCAGAGATGAAACGTCTGGCCGCACTGGGATTTGAATTGCTGAATACGGTGCCCAAACCGGGTGCGGACAACAAACTGGTTTGTTTCCTGCACCCTAAATCCACAAACGGGGTACTGATAGAACTGTGCCAGGAAATAAGATAAGAAAATATATGCTACGCAAAGCCTTTACCATACTGTGTCTGTTAGCCGGGTTCGTTACAGCCAGCGCCCGCAACAATGGCATCAGGATAGAGACCGAATATGGGGATATTATCCTGAAGCTCTACCGGAACACGCCACTGAACAGTAATAATATGATCGCCAGGGCGAATGAGCATTTTTACGACAGTCTGCTTTTCCACCGGTGTATCCCGAAATTCGTGGTACAGGGTGGCGACCCAGACTCAATGCATGCGAAACCCGGGGTGCTGCTGGGCGATGGCGACCTGCCCTTTTTGGTAAAGGCCGAAATAAATGACGAGAATTTTCATAAGCGGGGCGCGTTGGGAGTAGCACGAGATACGACTCCGGACAAATCCGGATCGGCGGCACAGTTTTACATTGTAATAGGAAAACGCTATACTGAGAAACAACTGGATAGTGTATCTAAAAAGACCGGCAGAAAATTTACCGAGCACCAGAAACGTGTATACATACGCAATGGCGGCACGCCCAAGCTGGACGGCAACTATACCGTTTTCGGAGAGGTGTTGCACGGTATGGACGTGGCCGAAAAGATATCTAAACTGGACCGCGACAAGAATGACCGCCCCCTGACAGACGTGCGGATAAGGAAAGTATCGGTAATACCGCTGCACTGGTGGCAATATATGCAGTTGAAAGGGAAATTGTGGGATCCGTTTTTTAATTAGGAATGGTGCCGCATGGTTTAGTGCATTTGGAAAATTTGTGCTGTCTTATTTATTTGCAAAAAAAATGATCATGATTCGTAGGTTTTTGATAGCTGTTGGCGTGTGCGTGTTGGTGCAGCCCGTATTTGCACAGAAAAACAAAGTAGAAATAATTACAGATTCAGGCAGGATCGTGGTGATGTTGTATGACAATGCGCCGCTGAACAGTGAAAATATGCTGAAGAACGCTCGTGCGCATGCTTACGACAGCACACTTTTTCACCGGGTGATACCCGGGTTTATGATACAGGGTGGCGACCCGACCTCCAAGCACGCGGCACCGGGCGCAAATCTGGGTAGCGGCGGACTGGGGTACACCATTCCGGCGGAGATCAATGATTCTGATTTTCATAAACGTGGCGCGCTGGCAGTGGCCAGAACCAATACGCCCGATAAATCGGGATCGGCCAGCCAGTTTTATATTGTAGTTGGCAAGAAGTGTACCGATGCCGAACTGGATAATGTGACCCAGCATACGGGCCATAAATACACTGCTGCCCAGCGCGAGATTTACAAAACACAGGGTGGCACGCCCCATCTGGATGGTGGCTATACGGTGTTTGGCGAAGTGCTGGAAGGCATGGATGTGGTAGACAAAATAGCCAACGCGCCCCGCAACCGTGCAGACAGGCCAAATGGGGATATCCGGATGCTTTCGGTGCGGGAACTGTTGCCGGACGGCGGCAAGAAAAAGCACCGTGGGCTGTTCTGGTTTTTGAAGCGGAAGCACAAGTAATGTGCTAATTTTTAATGTGCTGATTTTTGATGCCGTGGTTCAGTTTTTAATTTGTGATTACCATGAGATGCTTTTTTCTGACCCTAGTATTTGTAGGTGCATTTGTGGGCACAAAAGGGCAGATAAATCTTGTGAAGAATCCGAGTTTTGAACAGTATTCAAAATGCCCGACAACCGTAAACATGATAAAGTCTGCCACTTATTGGCAAGCTATCGACAGTATTTATCCCGACACAAGTATACCTGCTGCTGTTTGCACTCCGGAATATTGTAATACTTGTGATACTACACTATTGTATAGCGAAGTTAGTGTACCGCAGGGTCTTTGGTATTATCATTATCCAAGGACAGGGAATGGAATGGTAATGATAGAAACATATTATGACAATAGTTATTTGCCGTTAGCATACCAACGAGATTATTTGCAAGGACATTTATACAAATCTCTCATCGCTGGAAAACGTTATTGTGTTACATTTTACTTCACCCTTTGTCAATTCTCACAATATGCCAACAATCATCTAGGGGTTTATTTAGATAATGGTGCGATAGACAACGGGCAAGACAGCGCAGGTTGTGCTTCTCCGCAAACAGCATTCAATCCACAGATTGTTGAGGACAGTATTATTAATGACACATTAAATTGGGTAAAAGTTCAGGGTGCATTTACCGCAAACGGCACGGAATCGTTTATCACAATTGGGAATTTCTTTGACATTCACCATACCGATACTGTGACCCGTAATCATGATTATCTTCCGTGGAATACTTCCAACCAATGTGCTTGGTACCTAGTCGATGATGTGAGTGTAATCGCTGTTGATGATTCTGCAAACGCTGGTCCAGATAAGATGATGCCATATTTTAGTACCGATAGTGTTCAGATTGGAGATACTACGGGTTATTTACCTTGCTATTGGTATATGGACGGGGTGCTGATAGACAGCAACAAGGCAGGATTTAAGGTGCATCCCGATTCGACTTCATCGTATGTAATGCAATTGGATGTTTGCGGGCGTATCACTTATGATACGGCGAGGGTAATATTATTTCATGAGGGCATTAATGACCCTGTTGGAAAGCTGCAGCGGGTAATTGTGTTCCCGAATCCCAATAAAGGGCTCCTGACTGTAAACGGAGCGGGTGGGTGTTCACTGATAGTCCGGGACCTGGTTGGAAGTAAAGTAAAGCAAGTGTTTTTGCAGAGTAGTAGTCAGATTTTAGATATCGGAAACGTGACCCCGGGGATCTATTTTATGGAGATCGCGTCGTTGGAGACAGGGGAGAAGATAGTAAGGAAAGTGGTTAAGGAGTAGGGAATAGTGGTCCAATTTTTAATGTGACCCTTGTTGATGGTGGAAATTAATTGATTTTAGCATTATAGTTGCAAAAGGACACGCCCCCTTAATTTCGCTGTCACACGGGGCCTCCCCCGAGGTGAAATTGCCTGTATGATGAAATAATGCTAACATTTGGTGAGTTGATTTGCATGGGTGACGGCAGAGAGGCACTTTATATATTAGTTCCAGAAATAGTTAGCTCTTACCCGGAACAACAAAAGTGCTGCTCAACTTTTCTACTGTGAAATCCGGTCAGAGACCGGCTTGCTTATGTTGACACGGGAGCGCTGACGCTAACTCCCGCGCCAGTTGACCAAAGCATTCTATATTAAGAATAACTTTGCAATATTTTACACGTGTATGAAACAGAAAAATTCACTGTGAAACCTTCTCCCGCGCCAGTTGACGGTGCTATAAGCTTGTTGCTGTGCCCGTCCTAAATACGATACTCCTATTTTCCTATTCACAGCAGAAGCGCCCTTAAAATAACCCGTCGTCAGTTTGTCTTTTTCATGAGTATGCAATAATATTATGAATTACAATAAAAATTATTCAAAAATGTACTAACTTTTTGTCCTAAAACAATGTCTATTTAGTTAATTTATATTAACTTTTCAGTTCAAATCAGCCTTCAGACACTTATTTAACTTGATAGAAAATGCGGAAATACCTGTTTTTTTGGTGTTTGAGCTGGGCATTTTTGCTGGGGGCATCGCCATGTGGAGCAGTAACTGCTTCATTTTCTACCGATGGCGCATCGGGTTGTGCTCCACTGGTGGTACATTTTACCAATACGTCTTCCGGCGCCAGTTCTTACACCTGGGATTTAGGTAATGGCAGCCCCACCACTAGCATTACAGATCCGGCCGGTAGTTACCTTTCGCCGGGTATCTATACCGTTACACTCATAGCCTACAACGGTTCTTCCTCCAGCACCGCCACCCACACCATTACTGTATACCCGGCGCCAACCGTTTCGTTTACTGCCGACGACGCATCAGTTTGTCCCGGCACACCGGTCACTTTTACCAGTACCACTATTCCCGGTGTGGCCGGCGCATTGTCGTATATCTGGAATTTCGGCGATGGTATCACCAGCACATCCTCTTCACCCACTCATTTATTTCCCGGGCCGGGGTACTACAACATCACCCTGTTCGCAACCAATGCGCAGGGATGCCAGAGTTCGCTGACTCAGCCGACGTACATTCACGTATTCACTCCCCCCGTAGCCTCATTTACCGCGGCCAATCTCTATTTCTGCACACCTCCCGGTACCGATGTGTTTACACCCACGGTAACCGGAACCCCCGGTTTCAGTTATAACTGGACATTTGGCGATGGTGGTACTTCAGCTGGTACCACGCCTACACACACCTATACTTCTGCCGGTGCTTTTTCGGTTGGGCTGATCGTTACGGATGGTAATGGGTGTAAAGACACGGTGAACAGACCCAATTATGTAACGGTTGCCGACCTGAATGCCGCTTTCAATTCCGTATCTACTGCCTGCGTCAACTCGTGGGTTATGTTTCATAACACCAGCTCCACGTTTTCTTCGTGCTATTGGAACTTCGGCGACGGCGGCGTTTCATTTCTGGACTCTCCTTCTCATTTTTATACCGTGCCGGGCACCTATACCGTGACACTGGTAATATCTACCGGACCCTGCAATGACACGATCACCCATACTATTGTGATCACACCCGGGCCGGCTATGACCATTACGCCCAACCCGGTACATGCCTGTCCCGCACCGGTAACCATAGCGTTCACCGGATCAGGAGTACCTGCGGGATCAACCGTAAACTGGTTGTTTGGCGATGGTGGCACGGGCACCGGCAACCCAGCTTCGCACCCCTATTCCTGGAACGGATGTTTTACCATATCCATGCTGGTGACGCAGCCCAACGGCTGCAGGGATACTGTGAAAATGGCGGATACGATTTTCCCCATCATACCCATGGTGATAGATACCCCCAATTCCGGTTGCGTACCCCTCACAGTACCTTTTAGTTTAACCCTGCTCACTGTTGCCTGCGATACCTATACTTTTTCCTACCCTTATGGCGTGGCCTCTTACTCCTGGACGTTTGGAGATGGATCTCCGGTATCTACCGGCGCCACGCCCTCGCATACCTATACGGCGGTAGGAGTGTATTCGGGACATGTGAATTTTACCACCGTGAACGGTTGCAGCGGCTCCAAAGACTTTACCATTTATGTGGGCACACCACCTGTAGCCTCATTCTACGGAATGCCCACACATATCTGTGCCGACCAGTTCGTGAATTTCATTAGTACGTCCACAGGCGCAATTACCTCATGGCAATGGACCTTTGGCGATGGCTCCGGGTCGATAGATTCGGTACCCACTACCGTACATCAATATCCATTTCCGGGCACCGATACTGTGACACTGGTAGTGTTTGACAATGGTTGTCCCAGCGCCCCGTTTGTACTGCCAGATTACATAACCGTAGACTCGCCCAAATCTCTATTTAACGTAAATTATGAGTGTGCACCTCCAACCGAGGTGAATTTTGATAATATCTCAATGGGCGCTACCACATGGACATGGAGTTTCGGCGACGGAACCACCTCTACTATATTTAGTCCGGTTCATAATTATCCAACGCTGGGAGTCTACGAAGTCAGTTTGTACACCTACAATAGTACCAGTGGTTGCCACGATACCATGACTATGTTCATAGACCTTTTAAAGCCCACGGTGACATTCGTTGCCGATGATACTGCTATATGCAAATGGGGATCTGTACTGTTTACGCCAACGATCACGGGCGGCACGGCTACCAGCTACGCTTGGTTCATAGACAATACACCAACCAACTACCCCGGTATTATTATACAACGGGACACTTTCTATACCACGGGTTTACACACGGTGATGTTGGTGATCGGTGACCAGCATGGTTGCCTGGATACCTTTACGCGGAACAACTATATCCTTGTAGCCAAACCGGTGGATAGCTTCGCAGCGGCACCGCCCAACGGCTGCTGGCCTCTGTTCGTAACCTTTACAGACTATTCTACCGACGTGACCGGTGCTTTTCCGGTGAGCTATGACTGGGCTTTTGGAGACGGTACTGCCGGCACCGGCACGCCGGTCTCGCACACCTATAACTCCGCCGGCACCTTTGGTGTTACCGAAATAGTCACAGACAATATTGGCTGCAAGGATACTTTGGTGAAACCTGCCCTCATCACCGTAACCCGGCCCCATGCTGTGTTTACGGTGACGAAAACTGCACCCTGTATTGGCGACACTGTGTTATTTACCAATCTGAGCTCGGGCATCGTGTCATCGGAATGGCTTTTTGGCGACGGCGATAGCGCTAATACCACCAATGCCTATCACGCTTATATGGCCGCCGGTAGCTATACCGTACGGCTGATCGTAAAAGATGCAAACGGTTGTGTGGACACGGCCACTTATCTGGACTATATCAACGTGACGAGACCCGTGGCCTCATTCTTCAACACAGATTCGTTCAGTATTTGTCTTCCTTTGTCCTGTCACTTTGTGAATACCAGTTCGGGAGCATCCAGTTATCATTGGTCGTTCGGTAACGGCGATTCGTCCATTGCATTCTCTCCCAGCGAGCTGTATGTGACTTCGGCGCTGGATACCGTCATGCTGGTGGCCACAAACCTTTATGGTTGCAAAGACACCGCCATTGGCCATGTGAATATTTATGGTTACGCAGGTGGTTTTACCTACAACATAGACTCCGGATGCGTTCCACTCAGCGTTCACTTCGATGCAGGGCTGGTAAATGTGCCTACCGTGATCTGGGACTTTGACGACGGCACCGTGAGCGGTGTATCGTCGCTGGATACTATTACTCATGTGTACACCGTACCCGGTTGGTACCTCCCGAAACTGATATTGAGTGACAACACCGGCTGTCAGAGTTCAAGCCTGGGTACAGATACGATAAGGGTAGATATAGTATATCCCGGGTTCATAGCCCATCCTTCTCCTATATGCGTAGGAGAAACCGTGACTTTCCAGGATACTTCGCGCAGCTTTTTTTCTACCGTAACCGCCTGGCAGTGGCAGTTTTGCGATACCTGTTTCAGCAACTTGCAGATGCCTACACATGAGTATGATTCAGTAGGTGTCCATGCAGTATTGCTCACTGCAACCGATGCCTGGGGTTGCATTGCAACAGTGTCCAGAAACATTATGGTATTGCCAACGCCAGTCATACATGTGAGCGGAGATACTGTGGTGTGTGTGGGCGACTATGCTACTTTAACGGCCTGGGGCGGTTCGAGCTATACATGGTCCCCCGGTGCCACGCTGAGTTGTACGGCCTGCAATCCTACACTGGCATCGCCCACTACAGAAACCCAGTACACCGTGACGGGAACAGACATAAACGGATGTAAGGGAACCGATACGGTGACTGTACGTTTGAAAACAAAAACAGAATCGGTGGCCAGCGGCGGCGGCGAAGTTTGCCAGGGAGTTCCGGTACAGATCTTTGATTCCGGAGGCACCCGGTTTACCTGGATACCCTCCAGCGGACTGAACCATTCCGACATTCCGGATCCGATGGCTACGCCGATCACGACAACCACCTACGAGGTAATATCACAATTGGGTAGCTGCATACCCGATACCAACTATGTGACCATTATTGTGCACCCCCTGCCTACCATTTCCACCAGTGGAAATCAGGTAATAGTAGACGGATCATCTGCCAACATCATATCGTCGGGAAGCAATATTGCTTCTATAGGTTGGTCTCCCGCTGCGACACTGAGTTGCGACAGTTGCTATAATCCGGTTGCCACGCCTCCGTCAACCACCGTTTACCGTGTGGTGGTGGCTAGTTCTTTTGGCTGCCTGGCCAGCGATAGCGTATTGATAAAGGTGATATGCGACGCGACTCAGATTTTTATCCCTAACTCATTTACACCCAATGGAGACGGAAACAATGATGTGTTCTATCCCAGGGGTACGGGTATATCTCAGGTCAAGTCATTCCGTATATACAACAGATGGGGAGAACTGCTTTTTGAAAGAAGCAATTTTGAACTGAATGACGCAAGCAGCGCCTGGACCGGTGCCTACAATGGCGGTCCGCCACGGCCCGATGTATATGTATATATTGTGGAAGCTACCTGCAATAACGGAGAACCATTGTTTGTAAAAGGCGACGTAACCATCATAAAATAAGATGCAGATAAGGAAGCTCATAGCATTGTGTATATGCGCCCTGTTTGGGGTGTTGCGCAGCTATGGTCAGGCCGACATACATTTTTCGCAGTTTTACGAGACTTCTATTCTGCGCAATCCTTCGCTGACAGGAGTGTTTGCCGATGATTATAAATTTGGTGTGTATTACCGCAACCAGTGGAGCAGCATTACCTTTCCCTACGAGACATTCTTGGCAAGTGCCGAAACGCATGTGAACGTAAGCCACAATTCTGAAGATTTTTTTAGTTTCGGGATGCTGGGCATGGGCGATAAGGCCGGGAGCCTAAGCCAGCGCATCACTGCTTTTTACCCCGCTATCAGTTATAATAAGTCTGTAAACCAGGCTTATCATTCCTTCCTTTCGGTAGGATTTACGGGTGGGTATATCCAATATAGTTTCGACCCGTCCAAGGCCACCTTCAACAGCCAGTTTCTGGGTGGTGCTTTTGATCCTACGAGTCCGTCGAATGAAAATCTGCCTAAACCGCAAATGGGCTTTTTTGATATGGGCGCCGGAATAAATTTTAATACCACCTTCGGGCAGGAAAATACTTCGGTCGGGATATTGGGCGTGTCGGGATACCATTTCACGCAACCGGGATTTTCTTACTACGAAACGCCGGATGTGAACCTTAATATGCGCTGGAATGCAAACTCGGCGCTGAGTTTTGATTTGTCTGAACCCGTGTCTTTACAAATTCAGGCCAACTACGCGTTGCAGGGAACTTATAACGAGATCGTTGGCGGCTGCCTGATAAACTGGAACGCCGTGACACTGGGAGCCTCGACTCTGTTTGGCCTAACTATGGGCGCCATGTACCGGTATGGCGATGCAGTAGTACCCATCGTGAAAATTAAATACCAGAATATGTCTCTTGGTGTAAGTTACGACGTGAACATATCTTCGCTGAAACAGGCAAGCAAAATGCAGGGTGCTTATGAAACAACTTTGTTCATAGGTGGCATGTACCCCTCCAAATCCGGCTACCAGAAACGATTGGTATGTCCCAGGTTTTAAGAAAAACGATCAGGGTTTCGCGGCCAGTGCAAAGTGTTTCCAGGTCTTAGTGTTTTCGTACAATGGCTGCAACGGGTTGACTGGCGCAGATTTGGGATTGCTTCCGCGCGCAGCGGTATTGCGCATGCCGGCGGAACCACCCCTGGGCGCACTTGACTGACCCATATTGTCGGGCTCTGTTTTGGTCTCGGGTTTTTTATAGCCCTTTATTGCAAAGCACACGCTGAGTGGCTTGCCAGTGATTTGGGCCAGTGGCTTCCCGGGAAACAGTGTTGCGAGTGGTATGGCCGCTTCCCAAACCAGTTCATTGTACTCATCCATGCCCAGACGCACCTTTACGCCGCAGGTTGAACTCTGGTTGGCCATATAACCACCCGAACAGGGTCCAAAACCCTCCAGACCGTATTGGGATGCAGAGCCAGTTCCTTTTTTTATCTTCTGCACAGACTGTTTGCTGATCAGTTCGTTCTCCGATCCGGGACGGGCGTATTTGGATGGTTTGGGAATTTCAAATAGTTCGTTGTCGTTCTTCATCGGGAAATTCACCAGCATCTGTGGCTCTTTTTTCCCAGACGTATCAACAGACACAGTCATACCGTTCTGCAGTATCTTCATTTGTGTCATTTCATCGCCCGTCTCCATCGTTATATACAGGTACTGCTCGTCGTTGGAGGTGGCATAGGCCACACGCGCTTTACTGTCGTAGTTGGGATAGGGCGATGGCCAGTCTTTACTGTTGCCATCTATTTCTACCGGCAACCCCTGCCAGGTTCCCGGCATGACTTCAGGCGTTCTGCCATGACGGGTAAGGTGGCAGGAAGCCGAGCCCAACAACAGAAATGCAAATACAAAGGGCGTGGTACGATTGATGAACATAATTTATTTTAAAAGTGGGACCCGGCAAAAATAGAAATTAAAGATCATAACAAAACAGAATTACATTAAAAGCCGCTGGTTCAAATTTTGTATTGTTTACCTGTTTACTGTTTCCGTTCATTCAAGCAGTTCAAATTGTATCCACAGACTTTGATTACCGACAGTACTGGTACTTCGACCGTTTTGATGACCACGAAATTGGTTTTGGTTGAAATTGAAACATTTGATTTGCAAAAACCTGGTATTTATGACCACTACCTTACATTTATCTGGGTCAAATTTTTGGTTCTCATTTTTTACCTGCGACTAAAGCTAGAGACAGTGAGAATCAATCAGGCTAAGGTTATTAATCTTTTCGAAATCCCTGATGTTGTGGGTTATTAGTTTTGCTCCTGTTGTTAAAGCCGTAGCGGCGATAATTGCGTCGGGTAGTTTTATTTTATGGCGTTGCCTGATGTGTATGGTTTGTACAACGACATCGTTGCTCAAATCGTACACCAATGCCCGGTCAATGAAATCTTGCAATTGTTTCAAGATGACGTGATTTACCTCATACCATCCCAAAATTTCCATTTTTGTTACGACCGATATTTGAATGGGCAATTTGTCTATAAACAACGATGCCTTTTCGGGAAGCATTTCTGATAAATACTCTATAACTACGTTTGAATCCAGTAAGTATTTCACCGTTTTGCTTTTTATTTTCTATTCCCAGTCATGGCGAGATTTCTGCACATACGCCAGTAACTCTTCGCCCTGCTCCCGTGTGAGAATTCCTTTGAAAGCACTCATAGATGGCTGGCTTTCCTGAATTAACGGCAAATCAACTGGTTCATCAACCGCATATACCAGCAACTCCAATTTCCTGCCTACATAATCTTGCGGTATGGCTATACAGATATCAGTCGTTTGGGGAGTGATTTGTTTGTGCAACATACCCAAAATTACAAATATTTATGCAGATACTGTCGTGACTGCCATTCAAGTATATAAAATAAAATATGCGACTCGTATATAGTCGACCGAATAGATTCCGCCCAGGCCGTTGCAAAACCAGATGTATATCTATGCCGCATCTGGGACTCGCTCCATAGTTAATCCCTCAATCTTAATTTGATTGCAGCAATAACAAAAAAACACAGGATTAAACAACAACTTACAATTTCGTTAAGAATCCTGGCACTTCCTGTTTGTGATAGGATGATTATTACGATTATCTTTGCGCCAGTTTTTTAATATGCTCAGACAATGAACTTCAGACTGAATCAGATTCCGGAAAGAACAGAGAAACCAAGGTCTTTTGGTCTCACAATGGTGATGGACAAGGGATTGGGTATCGCGGCGACCAGAGATTTTCTCTCTGTTGCGGCACCATACGTGGACATTGTAAAACTTGGTTTCGGTACCAGTATGGTTACCGACAGGCTGAAGGAAAAAATTGAGATCTATCAGGAGCACAATATTCCGGTCTATTTCGGCGGCACCCTGTTTGAGGCGTTCCTGATCCGTAACCAGATAGATGACTACATTGGTATACTGAAAGAATATGGCCTTAGCCATGTGGAAGTGTCTGATGGGTCCATCATTATTCCGCACCTGGAAAAATGCGGTTATATAGAGAAGCTGTCTAAAATCGTTACCGTGTTTTCAGAGGTTGGCTCCAAGGATGCCACGCACATCATGCCACCCTATAAATGGATAGAGCTGATGAAGGCCGAACTGGAAGCCGGTGCAACCTATGTGATCGCTGAAGCGCGCGAAGCCGGAAACGTGGGTATTTACCGCGGCTCGGGTGAAGTGCGGGAAGGACTGGTACAGGAAATACTTACCCAGATACCCTATGAGAAAATAATATGGGAAGCACCGCAGAAAGCACAACAGGTTTACTTCCTGGAACTGCTGAGTGCCAACGTGAATCTCGGAAATCTGGCACCTTCCGAAGTGATTCCACTGGAGGCCATGCGTATCGGTTTGCGGGGCGACACCTTCCATTTGTACCTGAACAAAGAAAAAGATTCTAAATAAAGAGCTCCACTAATACTTTGTAAGCGTCTACCTTTGTGCAGACGCTTATTTTTTTGCCATGAACACAGCTCGTTTCGGCATCATAGGATACCCATTGACACACTCTTTTTCGCCCGCATGGTTCAACGCCATGTTTCGCAGGCAGGGAATAGACGCCCGTTACGAAGCATATCCGCTGGAAGACATCAAAATGTTGCCCCATCTTATAAAACAGGTATGCGGGTTAAGGGGTTTGAGCGTGACCATACCCTACAAAGAAAAAGTACAGGTTTACTTAAACTGGCTGGACGAGGCCGCGCGTGAGGTAGGTGCTGTAAACTGTATAGACATACGCAACGGTGAACTGACAGGGTACAATACCGACATTATAGGGTTCAGGAATAGCCTGACACCGCTGCTCACTTCCCGTCACGACCGGGCACTGGTGCTGGGTAATGGTGGTGCCGCACGGGCGGTGCGCTATGTGCTGGGTAAGCTGGACATACCCTGTGTTACTATTTCGCGCAATGCCCCACCCGGCCGTCCTGACCTGCAGCCATATTCCGCACTCACCGCCGGTTTTGTACATGACTACAGGCTTATCGTCAATACTACACCACTGGGTATGTATCCCGGTACGGAAACCTGCCCGCCGCTACCGTACGAAAGCATTGGCCCTGCACATTTATTGTATGACGTCGTGTACAATCCCGCCGAAACCCGGTTCCTGGAATTGGGAAAAAAGAACGGGGCCGCCACCAAAAACGGGATGGAAATGCTCGAACTTCAGGCAATCGCCGCCTGGGAAATTTGGTCAGCGGGTTAGCATTGTATTTGCTCCTGTCCGATCTGCACCCGAAAAGACACAAAGATTAATCTGGCATCAGGCTGTTTTGTCGGGACTGAAACTTATTTTTACCACTCAATGAGGTGCATTCGTATTTTCTTTTTGGTCGTGGGTCTTTCGTGTGCATTGGGCGCCGCCGGACAACTGCATAAGGAGGATACCCGTGCGGAACTGGAAGATCAGCGCAAGGAAATAATGCGTGAGATACAGGAGACCGAGCAACAGCTTACAGTGCTGAAGTCGGACAAGAAAATGACTTTTACACAACTCAAAGTTCTGCAGGAAAAACTGAGTGCGCGTGCGCTGCTTATAGAAAATCTGCAGGACGAGGTAAAATACATAGACAAGACCATAGCCACATACAGTAAGCAAATAGCCGGGCTGAAATCAACACTCGAGCATTACAAGGTTTTGTACACACGGTCTATCCGCTATTCTTATAAAAACAGGACCAACCTGAATATGCTGGCATACCTGTGCGCCTCTCAGGACTTTAACGAGGTGATACGCCGGATGAAGTATCTGCGCACAATGAGGGCCATGCGCAAACAGCAAAGCGACAAAATAAGGGCCACCCATGCCGAGATGCTGCATAAGATAGACCTGCTGAACGCCGAAAGGGCCGGGAAGGACAAATTGTTGCAGGAGCTGAACGGCCAAAGCGCCACGCTGGTAAAAGAGACACAGGAAGCAAACGAGTCTTATAAGGACATGGCCGGTCGTGAAAAGGAGCTACAGGCCGAATTACTGGAGAAAAAGAAATCGGCCAAACGTATCAGTGACGCTATTACAGCGATCATCAAACAGGAAATGAAACACTCGGAGGATGAGTTTAAAGCATCACACAAACCCAAACCCTATGAGCCTGACGAAACGGAAGACACAGACCCCGACAATGACTTGCCCGAACACATACCAATAATTGGCAAGGAAGAACTGAACCTGGCCCGTAGTTTTGAGAAGAAAAAGGGGCAGTTGGGCTGGCCTGTGGCCCGCGGGCGCATTTCCTGCCATTTCGGTAAGTACAACCTGCGGAATATTGACTATTTCAATAATGGGGTGGATATACGTACCATGACCTACGGGATCGTGAATGCTGTGTTCGAGGGTACTGTGAGCAGCGTGGTGGAAATGGACGGCAAGGTGATCATTATCGTGCAACATGGCAATTACTTTACCGTGTACAACAACCTTTTGCGTGGCATGGTATTGAAAGGGCAGAAAGTAGTAGCCAACCAACCACTCGGCCTGGTTGCCCAGAATGAAGAAGGTTTCCCGACACTGAATTTCCAGATCTGGAAATCGGGGGGTAGCAAACACGAAACCGTAATGCTGAACCCGGAGGCATGGATACGAAAAAGTCTTGTGGCTGGTAGTAAATAGGGTCCGCTGAATTAATTAAATCGGCTTTGCTACTAAAATGTCAAGCCAGCATTATCTCCAGGATACAAAGGCTTCATTGTTTTGTAGCCAAAAACCTTGCACCTAGCTTTACAAAATATTCAACCCTTGCGGGGTTGTTCATTTTCATTCATCCCCGATTTCACCGGGGGCTATTCAGGTTAAACCCTATTCGGGGTTATTTTCAGATGCTTTACTTATCACCTGATCTTAAATAGCTGGACCGGAATACTTATCGGATCAAAGTGATGTCTCCCGTTTTTTCTACCGTACCGCCTCGTATGCACCCCACCTTCAACAGGTAAAAATATACACCCGTCTCGCAGTTACGGCCATCGCACCGTCCGTCCCACTTACCACTATTTCCCTGAAATACGGTTTTACCCCAACGATCGCATATCACCAATTGCTTTAAGAAGTAGCCATAGTCCAGCCACGGTGCAAAGTCGTCGTTGCGTCCATCGCCGTTGGGTGAAAATGCTGTAGGCACAAACATTTTACCATCGCAGCAATTCCTGACCGAGATATATACGGGTTCCCGAGGGCTCTCGCACTGGCGGATGGTTTGCGTGGCAAAAAACAAGTACGCTCCTTCCTGTCCTGTAGGTATCACCGGAGTACCTGTCAACAGGGTATCTGTGGCACTGGCGTACCATTTTATGGAAGTGCCTGTTAATACCAGCTCCAGGGGCTGGTCACCAGTACACAGGACGGTATCGCTTTCTATGACCGGCAATGGCGGCACATAGGCCGAAATATAGGCTAATTCCCTGGCGGTACAGCCATCGGTATCCAGAGTCACAACCAAAGTATAAATGCCGGATGTGGCCGGAGTGACGGAGTCTATGGTCGGGCTTTTCTGTGCAGACGTGAATGAATCGGGCCCGGTCCATAAATAAGAATAATTTGGGTTTTCTGACAACAAATAGGGCTGGACCGTGAGCGCATGATTGTAGCAAACAATGGTATCTGTAGTGCTTTTCAACTGTGGCGCCGCTTTTACCACGACCCGCACCGATGCGGACACAACTGGGCAATTGGTACCCGGAATGGATCCGGAAACGACATAGGTAGTACTGTGATTTGGCAACGCCACGGGATTGGGTGCTGTGGGATCGGACAAACCAGTGGACGGTGACCAGCTGTATGATATCAATGAATGTCCGGAAGCGCTCAGGAACAAACGGTCGCCATAGCAAACAGAAGTATCTGAAAAAGCAATGTTCAGAAAGGTGGTATCGTAAATGGCTATTTCCGCACTATCTATCACAGAACTGGTATTGGTGCAAACCACCGGGGCGCTCAACAGCACTTTCAGAACCCGTGTTCCGTTCAGTGGCGTGGGCAGACCCTGAACGGTAATGGTCGCTGCCGTATCGTGGGCGGGTATGACAATGCTATCGGGTAATGGCAGGTAGTCATAGCCACTTACCGCCGACCCTTCCGTTTGTATTACGAATACCTGGGGCTGAGCGGTTGCCTGCGACCGCTTTACCACGATGCGACCGGGAAGGCATTGCTTGATGCAGATGGGAGCGGGGACGAGATCGGGAACCTCGGTTACCGCAGTCATTGAAAAACTGCCAGTGTGCAGGCTGCCCGCTTTCAGGAACACGCCGGAATCATAAGTGGCATCGCCTGCGTCCGCAATAACTAATTTCAGGTGGTAAGTCTGGCAGGGTGTCACCTGATGTATAGCTTGCATGACTTGCGTAAGGCCCTTATGGGTAAGCGTTGTACCAAAAGAATTGTCTTTGTAATAGCCGGTAAACGGAGAACCCGCACCCATATTGGTACAATTGACTATGTTGCCCAAAGAACCCGGTACGCCATTGTTTATCGAATTGATGGTTACGGGAATGGAGGTACCCGGTACCAGCGCCATATTGTCTGAACCAGAAATACCCGGCCCGGAAATGAAGAATGCGAACGCATCGTTGTAAGTACCGCAAACTGCGTTAATGTACTCTTCTGAACTGAACACATAGTCGAACTTTATAGTGTCACCGAGCGGAATCACGTCAAACTCGAGCGCACAGGCATCTACGGTGTTCATACCGCCAAGGGTATTGAGCATGGCGTCGCCGGGCATTCCGTTGTCGGTACTGGCGAGCCACGCCGAATAGCCGTTCACGCCGTAAGCGCCGCCGGTGGCGGCACGTCCGGTAGTAAGTACTATGCCACTGTCCAGCCCGAGATTACTATTGCCGGTCACGAAAATACCATTGGCCACTGCGGCGCAAGTCAATGTGGAATTTAAGACTGTGACCCCCTGTCCGGTGAGTTTTTGCGACAGCTCGGCAGCTGTCCGTGCCGCGTCTATTCTTATTTGGCCACGTGATTTTGCGGGTAAAAGGTGCAATAAGAAAAGGAAGGCTACGAAAAGTATGTACTTCCGCTCACCTTCCTTATCCGGAAAAGTAACCCCAAAACGCTCCTTTGTGGAGATTTTTTTCATATCAATTTACCAGCACCCTGGTACTGTACGAGACCTGATAGCTGGTGACCCTTATAATATAAAAGCCCTTATTAAGCGAGAACCTGTGGGTGTCGCCTGCGTTCAGTTCTGCCAGAACTTCGTACGATACTTTTTTTCCCGTAACATCATATACTTCGTAACGCACGTTGGTGAGCCCTTGTTTGGCCAGCAAGTTCACAGATGTAGTGGCGGGGTTTGGATAGATGGTTACGAAGTCATTCATTTCGCGTACGTCATCAATTTTTACAGGAACCGTGGTTGTAGCCAGCCAGATCGTAATATTCATGAGCAGCAAGCGGTGGTTGCCCGATGCATCACTCCAATAGCCGTTATACAGTGTACAGGTCGGATTTCCTGTACCATCATCGGGAGGAGAAGAATCGCCTATTGCCGCTACCTTTCCGCCGTTACCGTAATGAGCATAGGCAACCATACAGTTGGTAGAACCAGGAGTGGTGCCTGTTTTAAATATTACGCCTTTTACGGTCGGGTTCTGGGACGTATTCAATGTCATTGAGGTTCCACTCGACCACATCACTTTAGTTACACTGCCCATCGGCCCGTGAATGATGGAATCGGTGGAGGTAGCAGAAATATTGGTTGTTGTTTGCGAAAAATCGGCGAGGTCGAAGGAAATACCGAACGGATTGGGCTGTACGGTATTATTGGTAAGAAGGTCGTTCCAGATCGCAGGAGAATCCCAGCCATCGCCATTCCTGTCTGAACCCGTGTGGTCTGAAATCATAAACAGCCTGCCTCCGTTCTGTACAAAATGCATGATCGCTGTTTTTTCGGCAGCTGAAAACTGTTCTTGAGGCTCGTCTACTATATACACTTTGTAGTTAGAAAGATCTTGTGCGTTAGAAGAGTTGCCATAAGTGATCTGCGCATTCCAGGGGAGTGTCTCTACGGTATAGCCTTTCTTAGCACAGTCAACAGCCCAGCTCGACAGGGCGCCTGACCAGTATGTCTCTGCGGTTGAAGCAGTAATACCGCTCTGAGCCGGTGTTGGTATACGTTGTGGATTGCTCTGGTGGCCCGAAGAAGTAAGGTAGGTACCACTGCTACCCACTCCTAATGTGGTTGCGTCGTAGTCTATTACCCAATCTCCATTTCCGGCCATCTCACCCTTGGTGGCATCAAACAAAATCTTCACCTGCGCAACGGCCGGAGAAGACAAACAAAGTAAAGAAAATGCGACTCCAACATATCTACTTATTAAGGTTCTTTTCATGAATTCACTTTTTTCGAGTCGCAAAATTACGAATATTATTGCAATTTGAATATTAGAACGGTCCATAAAAAAAGCCTGCCCGTTTGTTGCGGGCAGGCCTTTCAGTTAATTATGATTAGTGAACCATTACCTTAGTCACGTTCTTGCTCGTAGCATTTGCCAGGGTGGCAATGTACATACCGGGAGCAAGATTTGCACCGTTCACATTGATGGCATGTGTGCCAGTCTGTGCATCGACACCAGTGCTGTACACTACACGACCTGAAAGATCGGTAATGCAGAGCTGGAAAGTCTCTTCGCTGTGCGCATTGTATGCCAAAGTGATAGCATTGGATGAAGCCTCGCCGAGTGTAGTGAAGTCCATGGTGCTGTTATTGGCTACTTCGTTAACACCTACTGTAGAAGTCCATGTGAGTGCATAGTCGTCTATCCCTGTGCTGGGCCTGTTTCCGGACCCTGAAGAATAAACCAAAGTTACTATACGTATGTAAACCGGGCTGGTGCTGTGGTCCAGAGCAGTACCAAAGTCAACCGTAACGGTGTTGTTAGAGAAAGTGTGACCGCCTGTAGTCCATGTACCGGTAGTAGTGGTAGCAGGGATGAACGTAGAAGGAGTGCTGCCTATTCCGTAGTCTACCAACCAGGTCACAGTACGTGAACTGGAGCTATCCATGGACTGCAGCTTGAAACTGAGGTTGAAGTTTTTTGCATCTGTGGTATTGGCAAGCTGCAGTACAAAAGCAGCGCCAGAGTCAAGATTGGGGTGAGAGGCATTGGTTGGAGATACCTGGCGTACACCCAGTGCACGATTGGTATAATTGAGCAAACCGGCGCAATAGTCGTCACCTGCGCTGCTTACGTTAGCAGAAGGGTAGTTTTTAAAACCACCTACCACAACACCTGCTATGCAACTGGTGTCCGGACGCAATACGGACGGATACATGGTTGTAGAAGTATTGAGGGAAGTAATGTTGCCAATGTAGTTGGCGCCCGCGCCACTATATACGCTCCATCCGGTAGGCAGACCGGAGCCGATACCGTCGAAATTCTGTGTGTAAGAGGTGCCCGATAGGGTCAACTGCGCGTTAGCCGCTAAAGCTGAAACGCCGCAAAGGAAAAGCAGGTAAAATTTCTTCATGTTTTTTTTGATTTTTAAAGTGCAAAGATATATGTGCAATATTGCGAAATTGTAATGGTTTTGTTACAATATTGTTAATGAAAATTTACTATATTTTATTTTTCGCCAATGCCGGCCATTCGCCTGCTATGGACATACTCTGGCACCTGTGAGCTGTACATCGGTAGTGTCGCGTATCAGGAACTGGGGTGAACTATACATGGAGAAAATGCCGGTGATAGATCCCCTGCCGGAAGGCGTAAGTGTGGGCTGAAACCAGGCATAAGCACTGTTGTACATAACCATAGAACCATGGAACGGACAATCGCGAATGGTGCGCGATGTGCCTACTGTACCGCTGGCAACTGTTCCGGCATAGGGCACACCTACAGAAAGGGAATCAAACTCCATGCTGTCTATACGCACCAGCGTGTTGAGGTACTTGTTGGGGTTACCGAAAAGATCTACAATACGCACCACGGTGGGGTCTATGGTGTTTGGATAGCTTGCTTTAATGACGTAATTTTTAATAAGCACCGAAGGAATACCGGCAAGACTTACGGAACCGCTGGTAGATGCCGAAAAGCCTATCTCAGGCAGGCCGTGGTAATTAATCAGGGTAAGGCCCTTGAGCTTTACATATACTTTTCGCCCAACGGGAAAATCGTTGTAGAGATAAGTCTGACTCAGGCTGATTGCGATACCGCCAGTAGAGTCCTGGATAATAATAGTCTTGTAGAAATTGCCCGAACGGTCGTCTGCCACCACCACACCATATATAGTGGTGTCGCCCATGGTACGGAACTGCGACGACTGCATGTTGTTGGCAATGTTATTGATCTGCGCAATGTTGCAGGTAACAGGCAGATTAGGATCTACATCCTTGGTCGCTGGTGGCGAATCGTAATTGTTCTTAAAACAGGAAGCAAAGATCGCTGACGTGAGCACGATTCCTGCGGCATAATGAAATAACCTCATGATGTTGATTTTTGTAAATTGAATTTAAAATTTCAGTACAACGTTTGCGTAATAGGTGATTCCGTACCCGTACTGGTAGTTATTGGCATATTCGTTAGGGTTGCGAAATTTAAAGTCGTACCTGTACTGCTCGTAGCCTCTCACAATGATATTGGTATTGTTGAGCAGGTTATTCACTCCCAGATTGAACGACATCAAACCGTTATCGCCTATTATTTTCTTAACAAATCCGGACTTGCGGGATACCTGTATGGATTTGCCTACGTGGATATCCACGGTAAAAGCAGCTGGCAGCACTTCCTGATCCAGTATACTCGCCATTTGAGCCGAACCCGGAGTCACCAAATCAATAGCGGCCTGTGTGCGGCGATTGGGGTTTATTTCAATGTAGTTTCTCTCAGCGTAGTTGAAATTGATATTGGCATTCCAGTAATTGTCTGAGCGATAATTTATGCCCAGTGTGTATACCGACTGCGGACCTACGCCAAGATGATAGTTCTTGATGTACGCCTTGTTGGTCGCAAAATTCTTTGAGGTATCATTGTCCAGAAATACACTGATGTTGGGCCTGTCGGTAAATGTGGCATTTCCGATAGCAGCGACCGCGGTGAGACTGAAACCATGCGGCAACTTATAGTTCAGCATCAGCTCGGTACCGATAGAACGGGTCTGTTCGTTTTGCATTACGTAGTTTACGAATGTCTGGTAAGCGGGATCGTCGTCATAAAACCTCTTTATCTCCGTAAGGTCTTTGCTGGTATTGAGATAAAATACTGCACGGCCTTCAACTTTTTCGCTGTGCAACAAGTATCCACCCTCAATTGCCTGAGTTTTTGACGCAACGGGGTTGCTCACCGTGAAGTCGCGGGTAGCGGCAGAAATAAAGGTATTGTCGGCAAGCGGTGGTGCCACATAATATCCGGCGTTCACAAAAAGGTAATTCCTCGGGTTGATCTTATAGGTAACCCCGCCCTTTCCGGAAAACGTTAAAAAGCTGCTGCTGGAGCTTTTACCGAATGAATTGTTGGCGAAAAGACCATTTCTCATGAAGCCTTCACGGAAGAACGAATTATCACCTGCCGAAATGGCGCCAAAGAATTTCACTTTGCTGGTAGCATATTCTGCTTGTGTCCAAGCCCGGACATCGGTCATGTGGATCGTATAATCGTAGCCATATTTGTCGCCTACTTTCACAACCTGATTGGGGTGGTTCAGGTCATTCTGTACAAAATTGGGGTTCGCAGCATTTACACTGGTCGGTGTTCCTATTGATTGGGGTGTTGCAAACTGGTTGAAATTCACAAAATAGTCGCCACCCAGCAAGTCTGTAAGCCTTTTGAACATTTCAGACTGCTGTGAATAAAAAGACACACCACCGTAAACTGTCAGATGTTCGTTGTAAGAATGTTCCGCATTGGTGTTGAACGAAAGTTTCTTGAGTGCTTTCACCTTGTCAGCCAACACATAGGAAGATTGTTTCCCGGTATAGGATGCCCCGGTCACGCCATTTACGTTGTTCATGGTTTGCGTATTGAGCTCATTGGCAGAGTAGAGCCTGTTCCAGTTTATCTGTAAGAGACTCGGATCGTCTTTTATTGCCTTGGTCAGCGCATCGCCGGCTATGGTATTCGGTGGGTTGTAGTTGTACCAGTAACTGGGCAAATAACTGTAGTAGTTACCGTATGGGTTGTTTGCATTGTACCAATCCAGTCCCGATTTGCGGTCCTCGCCAAACTGATATGCAACGGCCGTGTTCCAGCGGGTAGCTTCGTTGGGTTTGTATTCATAGTTCAGAATAGTGGTGGGCTGGTATACGTTCTGCACGTTGGTGGCGCGCTTCACCTGAGTACCACCTTGTGTATAATACCCCCAGTCTGCATTATAATACTTGTCTCCTGTAAGGTTAAAACACTCCTTGGTGGCGGTTACGCCATTCGCCCACTGCACCGGCACACCGAAAGTGGTGAGATTAAGTGTCCCTTTACCTATTATTTTACTAGCGCCGGCATAATAGGCATATCCATTGTAGAACGTGCCGGGTTTGTAACCTTCGTGACCCCACTGCTTGTTGGCCGAAAATGTGAATGCCCAGCCATTTTTCATAATGCCCGTGCTGGTGGTTACCATCACTTTATTACGGAAAGTTCTGTCTGCAGCTGTGTAACTGATCCTGGTACCCTTGGCGAAATCGGCCGCAGTACTTTGTATGAAAGTACTGCCGTTCGCACCACCAAAGGAATAGGGCGATGGATCTAACCCATAACGTACGTCGCGACTATGAAACACGTCCGACTGACCGCCCATTTGCTGGCTCCAGGACAAAAAGTTGGTCAGTGCATTGTTTACGGTAATGCCATTTACCTGTACTTCACCTGAAACCCTTTCGCCTCGGGGTCTGAAAAAGAAGTAACCGAAGTTAAAAAGTGTTGCTTGTAAAAACCGGTCTCTCCCGGCAGAAATAAATTCAGACCCGCCCGAATTATCATCGTCGCTCTGGTCGCTGTTGCTGGTACTACCTTCTTCCAGCACGATGGTGGGTATGTCTACATTATCTGCCGAAGGATTATTTTCGTTCACAGTTACCTGAATATCACCTATTTCTATCAGGTCTTTATCTACATTTACGGGTACATCCATACCTACCACACTGTTGCCCTTGATCTGGAGCATCTGAGCGCCAAAGGGAATTTCACTGAATTCAAATTTTCCGTCGCCATCCGAATTAGAAAATACATCCAGATCCTTCAACGTGATTTTTTTGTCGTTCAGCGGTGCAAGCGTAGTCGCATTGACCAAACGGCCCTTGATCAGTGCAGTTTTGTGCGCATGCTGCGCAATAGCAAAAACGGAGCACTGAAAAACAGACAATAACAGTATAAATAATTTCTTCATTTTATATAATAATAACGATTTTGATAAAATGGGCAACGGTTTGCAAACTTACTGGGTCAAGGGTATTTTTTGGCTGCGTTCGTATTACGTTGTGGTTAAATAAATGACAACTTTGTATTATTTGCCCTGAAAATGCGTGCAAAATTAAAAAAAATTAATTGCTTTGCACACTAATTATGATGAAGCGTACATTTCTGTTGTTTTCGGGGCTCGTTTTAAGCAGCCTCTGTAGTATTGCCCAGAACAGGGTGAAAGTGGTCGCCGTGGGCTTTTATAACTGCGAGAATTTTTTTGATCCAAATCATGATCCTCAAAAGCAGGACCTGGATTTTACACCTGATGGTGACTATCATTATACCGAAGCGATCTATAAAAAAAAGGTATACAATATCGCCAATGTAATTCAGAAAATGGGCACCGACATCACACCGGACGGGCCCGCTATCGTGGGTCTTGCTGAAATTGAGAACGACCGCGTGCTGAATGATCTGGTAAACCACCCTGCCATTAAATACAGAAATTATAAGTATGTATGGTTTTATACGGAAGATGAACGTGGTATCAGTACGGCCATGCTGTATAACCCCAAATACCTGACCATATTAAAAGCTGAACCACTGCATATACCGCTGGAACAACTGGACTACAACCGGCCAACCCGATTTGTGCTGCACATAAGCGGTGTGTTGGCAGGAGATACCGTGCACATACTGGTAAACCACTGGCCCTCGCGGTCGGGTGGTGAAAAAGCGAGCGAACCCAGACGCAAGATAGCCGCCGGTGTAGACAGGCGCATTGCCGACTCGCTTCAGGCCATCAACCCCAATACCAAGATCATCATCATGGGTGACCTGAACGACAATCCTACAGATGCCAGCGTAACGGAAGTACTGAAGGCGAAAGCAGAACCCGACAATATTGGCGCTACAGGTATCTACAATCCCTGGATCAACCTTTATGAAAAAGGTATAGGCACTGAAAGTTACCATGAACATTGGAATCTGATCGACCAGATCATGGTATCAGGTTCATTTATCGAGAACAAGAATGACAAGTGGAAGTTCTATAAACATTCAATTTTCAACAAAGACTTCCTGAAATACCAGACCGGGAACAACAAGGGCCTGCCCCACCGCTCGTTCACCGCGGCACACGTTTGGGACGACGGCTACAGTGATCACTTCCCCGTATTGGTGTACCTGATTGAAAAGTGACCTGCCGGGACTAAAAAATTCAAAGAGCCCGCAAACCTTTGTTTGCGGGCTCTTTTGCAAGATGCCTGAAGGGAGTAAAAAAACGGAAGGCAGTTCCGAAGAACCGCCTTTCCATTTACCCCTCACTTATGCTATAAAATTTTGGGTATCGCAATTGCAACCAGGAGGGTGGTGCAAGCCAACCGCAGTATTCTTTACCTTATTAAAGTAATATCACCCTTGTATGTGACTTGCTTTTCATCGGGTCTCCTGATAATAATATAGTAGTAGAAGGTACCCATATCCATTGCCATACCCTTGAACGTGCCGTCCCAACCCAGGTTCGAACCGGAAATATCATTGTACACCATTTCTCCATACCGGTCGTAGACACTCATTTGTACGAGTGTGTAGTATCCCAGATTACCCACGCGGAACAGGTCATTCAGACCATCTTTATTGGGGCTGAACGCCGAAGGAATAAAGATCTGGTCGTATAGAACGTCTATGTGTACCGAATCGGTATCACGACAACCATACTGGTTGATGCCTACTACAAAATAGGTAGTGGGTATTACCGGCGTAGCCACCGGATCATTGATATTAGCATTGCTCAATGTGCCATCGTTTGGGTACCAGAAGTAATACTTTGCGCTGTCTGCATTGAGGTGCACGCTCTGGCCCAGCTTTATGATTTGGCCTTGGGTGACATTGGTAAGCTCTTCGGCTATATCCTGAGCCAGAGAAACAGATACCGAGTCTGTGCTCTTGCAGCCTGTTGTGTTATCGGTTACCACAAGGAAGTATTCACCCTGGCTGGAAGCGGAAGGGCTGTCTATGACCGGGTTTTGTGATGTAGAGGCGAAACCCGCCGGGCCCGACCATGCATAACTATAGTCACTACCTGAAGGATACCCTGACAAATGTATTGCACCCTTGGAACAAGGTGTAGAATCTGAAACTGACTTTACTGAAAATGGTGTAATAATAGAGATGGTTTCTGAACCGACAAGTGCGGGGCACACGGAACCGGGAGAATCAACTGTGACCACGTAGGTTGTGGTTACAGAAGGAGAGGCTACGGGATTTTGGACGTTGGGATTGCTGAGACCTATAGAAGGAGACCAACTGAACGTGTAGGAGGGATTTGCTGCCGCCGCCATTGTTACGGCATAACCCATACATATAGCGGTATCCGGTGTGGGCATAAACAACGAAAGATGTTGTACGCCTACAATAAAAGAGTGAATTTGCTCCGGGCAACCTGAACCCGGTAGCGTGGCTGTGAGCGTATAGGTAATGGAAGCTGAAGGTGAGGCGACAGGCTCTGAAATAGCCGCATTGCTCAGACCCGTTGCCGGTGACCATGAGTAAGAGACACCCGATGTACCGGAAACTCTGATCTGGAACGACGACCCGGCACAGATAGTGGTATCGGGGGTGAGCACAGAATCTGTAAATGCACCTACCGTAATAGTGACGTCTGCCGATATGGCCGGGCATACAGAACCGGATGACGTTACAGTGAGTGTGTAGGTAGTGGTTACCGATGGCGTAGCCACAGGGTTGGGAATATTGGGACTGCTCAGGCCAGTTGCAGGTGACCAGGAATAGCTGGTGGCACCTGCACTATTGACCAAAAAACTTACGGAATTGCCGATGCAAACTTGTGTATTGGGCGTAAGGATGTTTACCTGAAGTGTATCTACGGAAATGGTAAGCTGTCTGCTGATGACAGGACAGCCGGGAATAGTAGCGGTCAGTGTATAAATGGTTGTACCCAACGGAGTCACTACAGGATCGGGAGATGTAGCACTGCTGAGGCCGGTTCCGGGATTCCAATTGTAGAAGATACCTGCACTACCGGTTGTCCGGATAGTGAAAGATGCTCCGGCACACACTGTAGTGTCCGGAGTGAGAATGGAGTCATACACAGTACTCACCGTGATGGTCACTTGTTGGGTGGCGACACCGCAGCCGGAACCGGGTAACGAAGCGGTAACTGTATAAGTAGTAGTAACAGAAGGTGTAGCCACAGGGTCCTGTGCGGTGCTGCTGCTGAGACCAGTTCCGGGGCTCCAATTATAAGTGAGTGTGGAGCTACCTGCGACCAGTAAGTTTACTGAGTTGCCGATACAAATAGTAGTATCCGGTGTGATCATAGTTATGGACACCGAACCCACGGAAATTGTCACATGCCTCACAATGGGCGGGCATCCCGAACCCGGTAATGTAGCAGTCATTGTATAGGTGGTTGTGGCGGTAGGTGTCGCAGTAGGCTGGGCTACTGTGGTACTGCTTAGCCCTGAGGGTGGGGCCCAGGTATATGCCAGCCCGGCAGAGCCCGTGGTGCGGATAAGCACTGAAGAACCACAAACTGCTGTATCGGGCGTAAGGATATATGCTGATGGTGTGTCGAGAATATTAAACTTGATCGAATCGGTAAGTCCACAACCTCCGGAAAGGTAAATCGTAACCGTTTTGGTGCCCACAGCGGGGGTAGGTATACCAGCGAGTGTGAACGTAACTGTTGTATCGCCTGCCGGAATGATGACACTGCCGGGGGATGAAAAGTCGGTTCCTAACGTGCCGGATCCGCCATAAGTAAGTGTAATGGTTGTTGGGGTTGAAGACGAAGGAGTTGAAATGACTCCGATCGTGGCATTGTTGCAACCTTTAACAATGGCGTTAGGAATACCGTTGATGGTAGCACCCAATGCAAGTGTATGGTTGAAGTGGATGGAGCCTGTGTGCAGACTTCCGGCTTCCAGAAAAACGCCAGAGTCATAAATTGCGTTGCCCGCATCTACTATGGCGAGTTTGAGATGATAGGTATCGCAGGGGACTACTGCGTGAAATGCCTTGAACTTGGTGGTATAACCGCGGTAGGAAAGTAAAGTTCCTCCTGTGTTGTCGAGATAATAAGATGTGAACGGAGAGCCTGCACCAATGGAGGTACAGTTGCTCAATACCCCACCCGAAGTGCCGGGTACACCATTGTTCACCGTGTTGATCTCCACAGGTAGGTTGGTACCGGGGACTAGTGCCATATTGGGCGTGCCTACAATACCGGGACCTGAAATAAAGAAGGCGAACGCATCGTTGTACGGACTGCATACAGCAGTTCGGTATTCATCGGACCCGAACTGGTAGTTGAAACTCAGCGTGTCGCCTGTGGCCACCACGTTAAATTCCAGTTCGCATGCATCGTAGGTGTTGGTGCCGGACGGCAGAATTCCCGTTGTGACAAAAGAAGCGTCTCCTGTAGTACCATTGTTGAAACTGGTAAGTGCGGGTTCGGTGCCTGCCGTAGCTGCGGCATGACCGTTGGTAAGTACGATACCCGAACTCATGGACAATAGTGTTCCCGTTGCGTTAAAGGTACCTTCTGCCACTCCGGGGCAAGTGAGCGTGGCACCAAACGTAGTGGCACCCGTGCCGGCAAGTGTGGCAGCCAGCGTGGCTGCCGATGCGCCCGTGGTCACTGTCAACTGGGCAAAAACTGTGCTGTTTCCAAACGTCAACCCTACAAAAACCAACGCCACAAGTAACCGGTATTTCCGCAACATATTGTACTGATTTCAAAATCAGTACAAAGTACCATGCCCTATATTATGCCTTCGTTAAGCCAATATTAAATGACTGGCGAACCCCACTGAAAGCAGTTGAATTTAAGGTGTATTAATCTCAATCTAATAAAAATAGAGGCATATTATACCATTTAGACAACAAAAATTGGCATGAAAAGTAGTTGCCACGATCTTTAGATCGTGGTCAAAAGCCATTGTCTTTAGGGCTTTAGCCGAAACAGACGGCTGGGTCGAAATGTCGTTTTTTGAAGTTTAATAGGTATTACTCAGATACAACTTTGCGGAAACATGCAGCAGGCTATACGGCTATTTTATACTATCGAGGTCTTTTTCATAAACCAATTTGCGGTCATGCACTACTGGTAGTCCGAGGGATTCATAAATATAGTCCTGTGCTATGGTGCGCACGTTTTGCTTGATGATCTTGGTATTGGTGGCAGACGGATAAACCCTGTTGGAGAGAAACACAAAGGTGACTCCGGTAGCGGGGTCGGCCCAGGCGCAGGTCCCTGTAAATCCAGTATGTCCGAAGGTGAGTCCGGAGCAGCGTGTTCCCGCGGGACCTCCATCGTCTTCGTCGGTAGCAGGCTTGTCAAAACCGAGTCCGCGGTGATTACGTTTACTGCGGTAGCCGGTGAACAACTCCACCGTAGAGTTTTTGAAATAACGGGTGCCGTGGTAAACGCCTTTATTGGCCAGCATCTGAAAAATCTCCGCCACATCCCAGGCCGTAGCGAATATGCCTGCATGACCTGCGACACCACCCATCATGGCTGCACCGGGATCGTGTACATAGCCATAGACCAGTTCGTCGCGGAAATTTACATCCCATTCGGTAGGTGCGAGCTGAAGCGTGTCGAAACGACTCAGCGGATTGTAGAGTATATGGTTAAGACCAAGGGGTTTGTAAAACTGTTGTTCCGCATATTTATCGATCGTGGTCCCCGAAACTTTTTCTACGATCTTCCAGAGGAAGTAGTAATCCAGATCGCTGTATACACTCTTGCCGCTATTGTCTACGCTGCTGGCATAGATCTTTTTCCAGATGGTGTCGCGATAGCTATTGCGCATATAGAGGTCCTTTGCCACCGGCACCACGAAGTCGCCTTTCTCCCTGCTGCGGAAATATTTTTTCAGTGGCACGCCATCTTCGTCTACCACATCTTTGTAGAAAGGAATGAAGGCTTTCAGGCCAGCCTGGTGCAGGAGAATGTCGCGCACCTTCAGGGCCGCCTTGTTGGTGCCTCCGGCTTCAGGCAGGTAGTCTGCAAGCGTCTTGTCCAGATCTATTTTGCCTTCTTCGTACAGCCTCATTACCGACAATGTGGTGGCCAGGATCTTGGTACAGGACGCCATGTCATAAAGTGTGTTGGTATCTACTTTTTGTTGTTTGTCGTAGGTGAGGTAGCCAAAGCAACGGTTGTAAAAGACCTTGCCATTTTTTGCCGCCATAATGCGGCAACCGGGAAACACGCCATCTGCTATGCAGCGTTGTATGAACATATCCAGTTTGTTCAATACGGACGGGTCCTGAACACCGGCATCGGCAGGGTCAATGATGGCATGCAGGTCGTATGTAACTTCTTTTTTCGCTACTGCAGGTTTGGCGGGAATAGGGGAAATACACAACGGTGTGGGTGGCGTGACCGGCAGGGATCCCTTTGCGCGTGCTTTCTTCAGCAGGATGTTGGCCATCGCTTTTTCGGTGAGGGTGTCGTCTTCGTAACCTACAAGGATGGATGGCGACGTGCCGCAATATTGCATAGCATAGGCATTGCCCAACAGCACCATAACCACGTTCTTACGGTTGGCCACTTGCACCAGGAAGTAAAGTGCCTCTTCGCTCAGGCCATAATAATTTCCGGGATTGTTGGTGAGGCCATGGATGGCGATGATATTGGCATCGTTACCGCGAATACGGTCCAGTATGGCGTCTGCCGTGGAAGTGCCGCTACCCTTGGGCAACCATTCTGACTGCACATTATCGAATGCTGTTTGAAGGGACTCGTACAATGGTGTGGTGGCATCGGCATTAATGCCTACATAGCCCACATGCATATTGTCGTTGATCTTACGGAGTATGTTGTTGTCGTCCCGAACAAGAGTAATGGCTTCACGTGCGGTTTTATACCGGATGGAATCTACCATTTTGTTCAGGTCCTCGGTCACGTGCATGCTGTCTATGTCCTTACGCTTGTTCAGGCCGGCTTCATACTTGGCAGCCAGTATTTTGCGTACACTGGTTTCAAGGTATTCGGCGGGTACCAGCCCGCTATCCAGCGCAGACTTGATTCGGTGAATGGCGGTAGGCACATCCTGTGAGAACAGGAGTACATCATTGCCCGCCATAAATGCGCGCAGGTCTGTTTCACCGGAAGGAAAATACTTGGTAACACCCTGCATACCCAGTGCATCTGTAAATATGAGGCCCTTGTATCCCAACTTTTGTTTCAGTAACCCTGTTACCGCGTTTTTGGAGAGTGTGGTGGGTACATGGGGTGTGGTATCCAGTGCCGGCACTTCCAGGTGGGCCACCATGATACTCTTTACACCCGCATCTATCAGTTTGCGAAAGGGGTAAAGCTCCAGCGTATCCAGTTGTTCGAGCGACTGATTGATGAGGGGAAGGTCTTTGTGGGAGTCCACATTGGTATTGCCATGTCCGGGAAAGTGCTTGGCGCAGGCCATGACTCCGTTCTGCTGCAGGCCGCGCATATAGGCAATGCCCAGCTTGGCCACCCAATACTTGTCTTCACCAAAAGAGCGGGAGTTGATGACCGGGTTGGCAGGGTTGTTGTTCACGTCCACATCGGGTGCAAAGTCAATGTGCACACCCAGGCGTTTGCATTGTGCCGCGATAGCCGCACCCATACTATAAACCAGATCGGGATCATGGGTGGCACCCAGCATCATCTGTCTTGGAAAACTCTTTACGCTGTCCAGTCTCATGCCGAGGCCCCACTCCGCATCCATAGCAATGAGCAACGGCACGTTGGACATTCGCTGGTAGCGGTTGGTCAGTATTGCCTGACGCGACGGACCGCCCTGCATAAAGATGAGGCCGCCTATCTGGTGCGCCTGCAAAAGCTGGGTGATCTGGTCTTCATTAAAATTCTTGCCCCCACTATAGGCCGCGACCATGAACAATTGCCCGATCCGTTCGTCCTGCGTCAGGCTTTTGTACACACTGTCCACCCATACGTCCTTGCCGGTGGCAACCGGTATGTAGGTTGTGGTAGTGCCCCTCTGGGCAAGCATGACCAATGGCAACAGCATGCACAGGAGCATTGCCGGGATACGATATCTGAATTTGAGGGCCATTAACTTGATTCTGGCAAATTGAATATTTGGGTAAGGACTAGCGGCCTTTGAAAACGGGCTTACGTTTTTCGAGGAATGCCTGCACCCCTTCGCGGAAATCGTAGGTAGCACCGGCTTCCATCTGCACATGTTTCTCTGCGTCCAACTGCTGGTCGAGATTGTGACTATAGGTCTGGTTGAGCAGGCGCTTGGTGAGGCCAATGCCTCGGGTGGGCATCTGCGCCAGATTTTCGGCCATTTTGCGACACTCAGCCAAGAAGGTATCGTCGGGGAATGATTTGTAGATCATGCCCATGGATACTGCTTCTACGGCGGTTACTTTGTCGCCAGTCATCATGAGTGCGGCGGCGCGTTGCATGCCTACCAGGCGTGGCAACATAAAGGTGCCTCCGCTGTCGGGTATGAGTCCGATCTTGCTGAAAGCCTGTATGAAGGTAGCGCTGTCGGCAGCAAGTACGATGTCGGCAGCAAGAGCGATATTGGCACCCGCACCGGCAGCTACGCCATTTACGGCAGCGATGACGGGCTTTTCTATATTGCGGATACGAAGGATAGAAGCATTATAGTGTTCCCGTACCATGCGTTCAAATTCCTCGGGGGTGGGGTTCATAGCCTCAGACAGGTCCTGCCCAGAGCAAAAGCCCTTGCCTGCACCGGTGATCATGATGCAGCGCACCTCGTCGTCCTGCGCGCAGACATCCAGCACACGCTGGAATTCCAGCGCCATTTCGCGATTATAGCTATTGTATTTATCCGGCCTGTTGAGGGTAATATATCCTACGCCGTTTTCCTTTTGAAATAGAATGGTACTCATGTAGCAAATATAACTAAGTTGAAGGAATGGGCGGGAGCGGAACATTAATCCTCGTTTGGAATTTTTTGGCGGCTTTGCGGTGGCTGAGTATTGAATTGAAGGTTCGGGTTGGGAGCGTTTATTGGGGCAAGTGTGCCGGATGGTACTCCTTGAATATAGATTACCTTCGCAGGGGAAGCGACGAAAAATACCAATTTCGGTATGCTAATATTTGGAACAACCAAGGAAATTCAAACCTAACAATAGGTGCTAATGTTAAAATCAAAAACTTTGTGGGTTTTGGTTGGTTGGTCATTATTAATGCTATTTAACCACTACTATGTGCCTGCATTCATTTTGTCCTTTGACTTGTTGGTGCTTTGGCTTACTTTAATTATTATTTCAACTTGGCAAATAATTAACCTTTTCCTTGAAAGAAAGACTATTTCTAAACTTCGGCTTCAAAAAGTTTTTTTATTTAGTGTCCTTTTCGTCCTTACTTTTTGGGGCTCAGCCGATAAAGTAATTGAACGAGCCGATTGGTCAATTTTTTTTAAGAAACGTCAAGAAATTGTAGAACAAATTAAAGCCAACCAACTGAAACCCAATGTCTCATGGAATGGAGTATATTGCCAATTGCCGTTTAGTTTCCCAATAATTTCAAATGGAGGAAATGGCATTCTAATTGAATATCGACCAAAAGGTTCAGTCACGGTAACTTTTTTTATTTTTTGCAACTACTTTGAAGCACCGTCAACACAGTTTGTTTATACAAATGACGCTGGCGATATGAAGCTAATCGATGAAAAGATTAAAAAAGACCCATCAAAGAATTGGAGAATAAAAACGTTTTGGTACAGAACAGAGGGCGAATTGTAACTGCCCTTTGGTTCCGGATTTAGCATAGCGCACACGAGCACTTGGCAAACATCTTTCAACAATGGGTATTCGAAACTATTCACTTGCACGTATGTTCCTAAGAATCACTTACGCCATCGAAAGGTTATCCTAAAAATTAGTTACAAAATGCAGCGATTTTTTCAAAGGCGTCTTCGTCTTTAATAATGTACTGCTCCGCACCCCTGGTGATTGTCTGCAAGGCGGTACCGTAGGCTTCCTGACTGGAAAGTATAATGACACGAATATTTCTGTCTTCCTTTTTTATGGCTTCCAGTATCTTCATTCCGTTGGCGGCATCTTTAAATACCGAGTTCAGATTATAGTCCAATATGATAATGTCCGGCTCGTCCGACAGATGTTTTAAACAATCTTCACCGGTATTGAAAACAGAGACCTGATGCGGAATTTTTCTGGTTAGGTAATCTTCCAACGCGGCGGACAGCATTTCGTCGTCATCGACCACAAAAATTTTTTTTGCTCTTTTACTCATATAATCGTTCTTAAAAGTTAAATTTGATTTAATTACGAATTTAAGACATTTTATCGAATTTCTGGTTGTACCGCCCGTATTGAACAGACAGCCTGAAAGAATGCCCGCATGGCTGCGGTTGCCGCTCCATAAACGAAGAATGAATTTCTATTTTTTTGACTACCCGGATTCGATTTTAAACACAGATCATGAAAAAATCATTGCTGTTCACGGTCATTCTGTTGCTGGTGTTTTCCGGGACAAATCTTTACGCCCAAAAACACGGACAAGCCCGGATAGATTCACTATTACAAGCTTTACCCAAACAAAGGGAGGACACCAATAAGGTTACACTGCTTTGCGAGATTGCCAACGGGTATAATTCAATACAGTCACCCGAGATAATGAAATACGCCCAAAAAGCAAACGAGCTGGCATTACGCCTCAACTGGCGATATGGCATAACACGGTCTTACAACTGCCTTGGCTGCGCCTATCTAATCGCACAAAACAATGCGGAAGCGCGTAACTGGTTTATCAAAGGATTTGAAGGATGGCAAAAACTGGGCGTATATTATCGCACACTACAATCTTACGGAGGACTGATCAACTCCATAATGGCGCTGGAGGATTATCCTCTGGCTATGGACTATAATTTTAAAATGCTGAAGTTGGCGGAAAAAGCGGGAGATAAAGTTGGCACCGCGGCAGTTTACAATAATATTTGCTGGATACTCCTGCAGGGAGACGATTTTTCGACTGCTCTGGAATATTTGCACAAAACAGTAAAGCTGCACGAAGAGCTCGGGAAGGAATACGAAGCGGATAGACTGAGGGATGTTGCTAACATTGCGGTCCTTTACCAACGAACAGGCGATCATGGAAAAGCGTTGCAGTATAGCCTTGTGGCACTGCAACAAGCGGAAGTGCAGCATGACAGCAATACCGCCACCAATATTACCGGGAACATCGCGCTTATTTATGGCAGTGAGAAAAATTTTGGACCCGCGATCGCCTACAGTCTGAAATCACTGGAAATGAGCAGGGCTCTGCATGATACCAACCTGATGGCATGGGCAAATTATGAAATGGGCTCGACACTCCTGCTGCTGGGGCAGGATACGACAAAAAGGAAGGATAAAGCATCGTTGCAAAAAGAAGATTCCATTCTGGCACGTGGAATTGTGCCACGGGACAACTCGGCACGGCTTCGCCTGTCGCTAAGCTATTTGCAAGCCGCCTCCCGCCCGGGCGAAAAGAATGCTGAAGACATGAAAGAAAGCTTGTACCGCGACCTTTCTGAAGCATACAGATTAAATGGCGACTATAAGAACGCGCTCAAAATATACACGATGTATTCGGCCGTAAAAGACTCTGCCGCGCGGGTTAAGAGCGGAAAGAAAATTCTGCAACGGCAGATGCAATTTGACTTTGACAATAAACAGGAGTCCGTAAAGGCTGAGACTCTCAGAAAAGACGCACTGGCTCAAAAAGAGATCCACAACCAGAAAAACATAAGGAATCTACTGATGGGCGGACTGTTGCTGGTATTGATCTTCGCTGGTTTCGTATTCAGATCTCTTCATATTTCCCGTAGGCAGAAAATAGCTATCGAGGAGCAAAAGAACCGTGCGGAGCGATCTGAACAATTCAACAAACAGTTTCTGGCCAATATGAGCCATGAAATACGCACACCCATGAATGCGGTAATGGGAATGACGAGTCTGGTTCTTGATACCCCATTACAGGGAAAACAAAAATTTTATCTGGAAGCCATAAAAAAATCGTCTGACAATCTGCTACACATCATTAATGATATACTTGATCTTTCCAAACTGGAGGCCGGAAAAATGGAACTGGAGCAAATAGATTTTTCCCTGCGGAGCACGATAGATCAGGTAACACAGACACTGGATCACAAAGCGGAAGAAAAGGGCTTGCAACTAGTAACCCATATAGATCCGGCAGTGCCGGATGTGCTGGTGGGCGACCCGGTGCGCCTTAACCAGGTGCTTATAAATCTGGCTGGTAACGCTATAAAATTTACGGAGCGTGGGAGCGTGGCCATAGAGCTGAAAAAAGCGGAGCAGGGCATAAAATTCTCCATCGTTGATACCGGAATTGGCATACCTAAAGAGAAGCTGCAATCAGTGTTTGAGAACTTCACGCAGGCGCAGGCGTCGGATACCAGAAAATATGGCGGCACGGGATTGGGATTGAGCATTTCGCGCCAGTTGGTAGAAATAATGGGGGGTAAGATTTCGATTGAAAGTGAAGAGGGATCCGGCACCACGTTTTCATTCATCCTAAAATTTGAAAGTGGGTCTGCCGAGCGATTGCAGCAACGCCTGGCAACTGAGGAAAATATTGACGGAACCATACTTGACGGGTCGAGCATTCTGGTTGTGGATGACAACGAATATAACCAAATTGTGGCCAGAGACACGCTGGAATCGAAGTCCAAGGCCGAAGTCATCGCTGTTGGTAGCGCACAGGAAGCCATTGATCTTTTGAGGAAAAAGAAATTTGACGTGGTGCTCATGGATGTACAAATGCCCGAAATGAACGGATTTGAAGCTACCCAATACATCAGGCGGCAATTTGAAGTTCCGGTTAAGGATATCCCGATCATCGCGCTCACGGCATCGGTACTGCGTACGGACCTCGACCTTTGTAAACAGGCCGGCATGGACTCCTATATCCCGAAGCCATTTCGGGCGTCGCAGTTAATCACGGGTATCGCACAGGTATTGCACCTTGAAATAAGGACGACAAAAGCGGTGCCACCGCACTCAAATACTTCCGCCGAATCTCAGGTGCGGACGGTGGGAGCCACCGATCTCGCCTATCTGCATAAATTTTGTGAGGGTGACGAGGCGAAAATGAAAAAGTACATCAGGATTTACCTTGATGCGGTAAAGGGATTTGAACATAAGGCACGGGCGGCCCTTGAAGCCAAAGACTTTGAAGCATTTGGGGCATTGGTACATTCCTTTAAACCCAAATGGATGATGATGGGTATGCGGCGATGCACGGATCTGGTAGTTACCATAGAAATGCTATGCCAGGATGCGACGAATGAAGACAAGATAAAGGAATACGCAGAGGTACTGGTGGAGCAGAATAAAAGGTCGGAAGACGAATTGGTGTGTTGAGGTGGTTGAAATTTACCGGACGGCCCGCTTCGTCCCAAACACATTCAAACACCCCGTTTGCCAAAAAAACGGAACTCACCTATTGTAAATTGAATTCCAGTCGCTGACATACCTGGCGGTAGGCATGCCGGGTTATTTAGTTAGGCACGGGTTATCCTGCTGAAAACCCGCGCCAATGACCTCCGGAACAACAAGACGCTGGCAATTTGTAGGACCAAGAGCGACCCTTGACCCAGTGGCGAGCGTTGGCGGCCCCGTCCGCTAACTGCAATTTATCCCTCTTGCTTTTCCTTAAGATAAGTAAGCTGCCCCAGGTGATTGCTGGTATGTATGGAACGGCTCAGCAGGATGTTGAGTTTATTACGGTGCGGCTCTTTTTCGAAATCCTCGGCCGAGACCGTGCTATGACGCGTAAACCAGTCGGCGGGTTGCATGGTGGCCATGCCCGCGCTGATCGTCTTGTTTACGTTGGTCCAGTACTCACGAAGCTGCGAAACGGACGGACGGGGCAAGTCAGACCCATCCGGCTTGAAGAGAAAAGGCTCATCCAGCTCGGGATAAGATCGCCCGCCCCAGCCCAGCGCCTCTACGATGCGGTCGCTCACGGCGATCAGATGCCCGAAAATATATGTTCCCGTATTGCGGTCGGGAGCGGTGCGGGCAGCTATCTGCTCATCAGTCAGGCTGCCGACAAGCTTGTCTATCCGGTCATTCTGCGCAAGCCATGCGTCCGTCACCATTTTCACCATGACCGACCGGGTCTGTTCTATAATGTTCGAAGTTTCCATAATTCCGAGATTTTGTTTGTTGCAAGTTAACACCGGAAAAGCATTCGTTGGCAGGAGTAAATTATTTGATAATGAAGTGGCATGAATAAAAGAAAATTTATAACCGGGCAATTCCACCTATTTACCCACTCTTCAAACTAGGATCGGCTGGCCGGGCGGCGCGTAGCGCGGGGTAGATTGATGCGAGTAGTCCGACAATAACAATAGTCCCGAACACGAGGAACAGATCGGATATCTGCATGCGCACGGGATAGGAATCTACCAAAAAAGAACCCTTGATCTTAATGACCCCGAATTTTTCCTGTATCAGGCATACAGCGCTGCCCAGAATAATACCGGTACAACCTCCGGTGAGGGCCCACAGCACGCCTTCGGTGAGCACGAGCTTAATGATACGGGTATCGTGCATACCCATAGCCCGGAGGATGGAAAGGTCTTTTTGCTTTTCGAGCACCAGCATGGAGAGGGCGCCGACCATATTGAACGAGGCAATGAGTAATACAAGCAGCAGGATAAAATATACCGCCCACTTCTCGGTATTCATGACCATATACATGGTTTTGTTCTGCTCGTAACGCGAGTCGAGACGGCAGGAATCACCCAGGATAGAATGTATGGCTGCACGTATTGCCGGAACCTGACCCGCCACGGCCTTGATCTCGATAGAGGAGTATTGACCCTCGGCATGAAACAGTTGCTGAGCGAGTGATAGTGGCGCCAGTATGTAGCGGGAGTCGAACTCTTCGAGCACCGAAAACGCACCGGCTGGGTGCAGTCGCAGTGATTGAAATGCGGCCTCGGGATCGGCCTCGGGATTAGTGACGGAGGGGTTGAGATAGTACAGCATGAGGTAGCTGTACATATTGTTGAAATCGAGGCCCAGGACCTTCATGATCTGCTCGCCTACAAGGGCAGTGTTGGGCTGGCCCTCGGATACAGAGTCGATAGGCTGCAACAGGAATGGGTGAAGGTCGTTTACCGTCATGTACTTCCGGTCTATTCCCTTCAGGGTCACGACTATCTGGTTGTCGTTGCCTTTGTTATTGCCGCCCATATTGTCTTCCCGGGCCAGGACATTGTCCTCGATCACGGTCGTGACGCACTGGACGCCGCTTATTTTGGCTATGGAATCAAGTGCCGAAGGGCGGATGGCAAAGAATTTGCCCTTTTTGGGTGTGATGCGCAGATCCGGATAAAAGGCTTTGTAGTTTTCTTTTACCAGTCCTTCGAATCCATTGAATACGGAAAAGAGTATGATCATGGCCGCGGCACCTATGCCTATGGCCACCATAGAGATGCGCGACAATACCGGCACCGCATTGGCAGACCGCTTGCCACGCAGGTATCTTAATGCCAGTTGCAGGGTCAGAAAGCCTCTCATTCTTGTTTATGGGTTATGCCATCAGGCGTCAGTGGGTGGCTGCTGGGCCTCGCGTTCTTCCTTGATCTTGCGGAAAACTTCTTCCATGTGGAACACATGGTCGAGGGTATCGTCTATATAGAAGTAGATCTCCGGTACCCTGCGAAGCTGGTTACGGGTGCGTTGTCCCAGTTGTTTGCGGTACTCCCAGGCCCTTTCGCGAATGCGTTTCAGGAGTGCCAACGGATCGTTTATCTGAAAGAAACTGAGGTGAATACGCGCTTCGAGCAGGTCTGGTGTCACTATCACATTGGTGATCGATACCATGCCGCCATCTACAATGTTCATGCCTTCGCGCTGAAAAATGTCGCTCATTTCATCCCTTACCAGCTTGCCGACCTGCTTCTGCCTTTTTGTTTCTTCCATAACCCGAGATTAGCCGACAAAGTTAAACAGAAACGAATTAATGATGATCTAATTCTTAACGCGCACGTTTGGGTACGTTCCGAAGTTTTGATGCGAGTTCAATATTCGATGTTTACTCGGGGATTTGCTTATTTTTTGTAATAGCAAAATTCCATTTTCTATATCGTCACAAGGAACCAAAAATTGCGAGTACGGCAAAATGTAATAGCAGGTATTAATATGTAGTCGAAACTGAAAACAGTACTTTCACCATCCGTAATTATCAAAAGTTAGCTTTATGCCGTATTTTCGTTAAAATTTTGACTGGCATGAAAAAGACAGCCCTTAGCCTCGGCCTGTTGGCTATTGTTTTTACCGGGTGTAAAGAAGATCACAGCCTTGTTTCGCTTCATGATGTGGTGTCTATAGATACTACCTATGTATTGCCCGCTAGCGCTGTTCCTGAAGCAGATCCGCACAATGTGCTGATAGAGGATTTTACGGGTGTCACATGCTCCAATTGTCCCGGTGCCCACGACGAAGTATTAATACCGCTGGAAGCAGCCAACGCACACGGCAGAGTGAATATTATGGAAATGTTTGTGACCGATTTCAGTCAGACTTCTCCCAATCCTGGTCAGCTTTACGACGGGTTCAGGGATTCGGTAGCCACCAAGATCGAAGCCAATGTATTTAGTGCACTCATGTTCATGCCTATTGCCGGCATAGACCGTATGCCCGGAGGGGCCGGATGTTATGGCCAGAATAACACACAAATACCCAGGGCCAACTGGAACCTGATGGCCAACACGCAACTGGCCATGACCGATTCGCTGAATCTGCTGGTGACCAGCACGTATGATTCCACATCGCGCAATGCCACTATCGTAGTAAAAATTACCTATCTGCAACCGACAGCTACTTTACAAAATCTTTCGATCGCTGTTGTCGAAGACAGTTTTGTTGACCTGCAGGAATTCCCCGACTCCATAGCCAACTACAATTACAACGGTGTATTCCGCGACCTGGTAACTACGGTTCCTTACGGTGAGCAAATACTGCCGGCGGTCTCCCCCAAAGAAAGAGGTAGGGTTGTGCAGAAAATGTATACGTACCATCTGAACGCCGCGTGGAAACCCAAGCATTGCCGGGTTATAGGATTTGTGCATAGAAATGGTGCTTCAGCCGGACAGTATGTGTACCAATCCTGGCAGGCTCCGCTGGCACCCTGATAAGGCATCCTGAAAGCACCAATGATACGTTCTGTTTCTAAAATAATTTTTCCTGTGGCAGCCTTGCTCTTTGCGAGTAGCTGTGGCAACAATAATGCAACACCTCCCGCAAAAACGGAGGAAAACAAACCTGCGCCGGCAGCGCTACAGGTTCCACAGTTTCTGGAAGACAGCGCCTACGATTTTGTAGCGCACCAGGTGGCCTTCGGCCCCCGGACTCCCGGCAGTGAGGGTCAGAAAAAATGTGCCGGCTGGCTGCGTCAGGAGCTATCCCGGTATTGTGATACGGTCTATGTACAGGAGACGACCGTGACCGGCGGAGACAAAAAAAAATTACCCTGTATCAATCTCATCGGGGTTATTCACCCTACGGCTGCGCGACGCATATTGTTCCTCACCCATTGGGATAGCCGGCCCTGGGCGGATATGGATACCAAGGACAAGGACAAGCCCATACTTGCGGCTGATGACGGCGGTAGCGGTACTGCCATATTGATATCCGTTGCGCAGGCTATAAAAGCACAGGGAAAACTGGCTGCCGACGTGGGCGTGGACATACTGTTTACCGACGTGGAAGATTATGGTCGCAGCGAGTGGGGAGAAGATTCTTATTGTCTGGGTACGCAATTCTGGGCGCGAAACCCGCATGTAGCCGGATACAGGGCTATGTTCGGTATTCTGCTCGACATGACGGGTGCTAAGGATGCCCGGTTCCCGATGGAGGGTATGTCTAACAAGTATGCACCCGATGTGCAGCAGAAGGTATGGCAGTGCGCAGCCCACGCCGGATATTCCTCATTGTTTCAGTTCACGCCGGGAGCCGACATCACAGACGACCATGTGCCGGTGAACCGAATAACAGGGATCAAGACTATTGACATCATAAACCTTACACCCGATCCCGAAAATCCATTTGCGCCACACTGGCATACGCATGCAGACGATATGAAGATAATTGACCGTGGTACACTGAAGGCCGTTGGCCAGACGTTGCTGCAAGTGATATATGAGGAAGGCGCCAACCTTTAGACTCCGGCGCCCCGTCATAGTGTGGGAATAAATAACTTTCATGATATTCAAGAAAACACTCCGCACATTGATTCACAAATACTTCTACAATACCGTTTTTACTTTCCTGGCGATCTCCTGTTTTCAGAACCTGACAGCGCAAACCACCGAACTGAACACAGGGTGGAAGTGCCAGCAGGCTGCCAAGGTCCGGTCTGGCCTTACGGGAAAAGAATTGTCTGCACCCGGTAGCGCGACGGATGGGTGGATAAACGCAACGGTGCCGGGTACGGTGCAAACCAGCCTGTTGCAAAACAAGCAGATTCCCGACCCTTTTTATGGAATGAACAATGAGCGCATTCCCGACATATACAATGTAGGTCGCGATTATTACACCTATTGGTTTGTAACAGATTTTCAGTGCCCGAAATCAACGGATGGTAGTCAGGTGTGGCTTCAGTTTCGTGGGGTGAACTATGGTTTCAAGTTATATATCAACGGTCAGGAGGTGAATAAGGACACAGCCAGGGGTATGTTCCTGCGCCATACTTTTAACATTACTCCATTTATTGCCGCAGACGGAGCAAACAGGATTGCGGTACTGGTGATGCCACCAGATCCTGTAGGTAATCCCAATGGCGGTCAGGGGGGAGATGGCACTATTGCCCGCAACGTGAGCAACCAGTATGTAGCAGGATGGGACTGGATACAACCTATTCGCGACCGCAATACGGGTATTTGGGATAAGGTATTGCTTACCTATACCGGGGAAGCTGCCATAAAAGACCCGCACGTAGTAACACTGGTGAAAGGCGTGCGCGATCCCGGCTCGAAAAAGCAGGCCGACGCAGTGCTGAAAGTATCGGCCACGCTACGAAACACAGGTGCCAAACCCATAGTAGGCACGCTTTACTATGTGTGGGAAAAAGATACCGTAAAAAAGAAAGTGAATCTGCCCGCGGGAAGTGATTTAAATATGTCCTTGCCCGACCACACCATACATGATCCTAAACTGTGGTGGCCAAACGGCTATGGATCGCAGGCTTTACAACACATCAGCCTCAGGCTTAAAGATAACAAGAGTAAAGAACAGGATGCACAGGATGTTCAGTTCGGTATCCGGGAAATAGCCGGGCTGTGGAACAAACATACCCGGAGCCGGGAGGTACGGGTGAACGGACGCCCCATATTCATTCGTGGTGGCAACTGGATCACGTCCGATGCTATGATGCGGTTTACGGATGCCCGTTATGATGCAGAGGTGCGTATGCACCGGGATATGAATCTGAACCTGATACGGGTTTGGGGCGGCAGCCTTACCGAACGACCGGAATTTTATGATGCCTGCGACAAGTACGGCATACTGGTGATGCAGGATTTTTGGGTATCGGGCGATTGTAACGGAAGGTGGTATGATACCTTTAAAAAAGACGATACACTTGCCCGGCGCCGGTATCCGGACGATCATCGTCTTTTTATCAATTCCGTGGCCGATCAGGTAGCCATGTTACGCAATCATCCTTCACTGGCTATCTGGTGCGGGGGCAATGAAACAGAACCACCGCAGGACATTTTGAAAGCCATGCGCGATAGTATACTGCCTCGCATGGACGGAACCCGTATTTTCTTCTCCTACTCCAATGCCGACAGTATGTCGTTCCAAAGTCACGACGGGCCATACGGTATACAGGACCCCGATTCATTCTACATCCGGAGATCCTACCCGTTCAACTCCGAAATAGGTTCGGTGGGTGTAGGGGAACTCACTTCACTCCAGCGCTTTTTGCCGGCAGCAGATACCCTCATCCCGGTATACAACAGCCATTCGCACAGCTGGGACATAGACTCGGTATGGGCCTACCACAAATATAAGAGCTACGACTCCTCTATGGAGGCATACGGGCACCCCACTAGTCTGAAAGATTTTTGCCGAAAAGCCCAATTGGTAAATTATGTACAGTACCGCGCGCTGGAGGAAGGTTTCGCAATTCATGCCTGGGACTGGTACACCGGCGTGATAAACTGGAAGACACAAAATCCGTGGACGGCTATGTTGGGGCAGATGTACGACTACTATCTGGAGCCCAACGCCTGTATGTTTGGCACAAAGGAAGGCGCCAGAAACCGCCATATACTCTATGACCCTGTGCAGAAGGCTGTAAAAATTACAAATACAGATCCCTCCACATCCACCACCAACGCATACCAAATACAGGTGCTGGACACAAAGGGCGGTATGTTGTTCGAACAGTCGGGATTTTGCAAAACAGGAGAAAACAAAACGGTGACCGTTTTTGATAAAGGCGCAAAGTTCGATTCACTGAGCCGGCCCCATGGCAGCTTTGTAAATCTTAGGCTTGCAGATTCCGCTTTTGGATTCCCGGTAGACGAGAATCTATATTGGCTACCGGATGCCACCGGAAAATATTCGGGTCTGCAAACGATGAACCCGGCTAGGATACGTACCGCTATGAAAATACTGGAACCCGGCCTGGCCGAACTCACGATCCAGAATCCGTCGGCAAATCCGGTTGCGTTTTTTATGCATCTTTCGGTCGTTAGTTCCACGACTTTAGAACCGGTGCTGCCCGCCTTCTTCAGCGACAACTATGTCTCCGTATTGCCGGGAAAACAAAAAAGGGTGTTGGTGGAATACAAAGCCACAACCGGTAAAGAGCCCTGGATCTGTATTGAGGGCTGGAATGTAGAAAAGCAATATGCGGGTACCAGCAGCGCCACTAAATAAGACACATTGAGCCAGCAACCCATACACATACCGCAACCCATTCTGGACGATCTGAGCAAGCTGCCCGGTTTTGATTCAGAAGCATTTGTATTAGCGCAAGGAGCCGCCGCAGAAACATCAGTTCGCCTGAACCCCCGAAAACCAACGGCTTTGTTCGGACAGACAGCCAGTGTACCCTGGTGCAATGCCGGTAGATACCTGGAGAAACGCCCTGTATTCACACTAGATCCTGCGTATCATGCAGGGGCATACTATGTACAGGAAGCTTCATCTATGTTTTTGGCCGAAGTGACTGCGTTTGTAAGGGGCGAGCAGACTGGCCTCAGGGTTTTAGACCTTTGTGCGGCACCGGGTGGCAAGAGTACGTTACTGGCATCTGTGCTGGACAACGACAGCTTGCTGGTGAGCAATGAGGTGATACGCACCCGGGCATCTATTCTGGAAGAAAATCTTACCCGTTGGGGCTATGCCAATACCATAGTGAGCTGCAATGATCCGAGGGATTTTTCGCGGCTTGAAGGGTATTTCGATATTATCGTGGTTGATGCTCCTTGTAGTGGGTCGGGTCTTTTCCGCAAAGACCGTGATGCGCTGGAGCAATGGAGTACAGACAATGTGGCACTTTGCGGGCAACGGCAGGAACGCATTCTGGCCGATGTGCTGCCCGCACTGAAGACCGGGGGATGTTTAGTTTATGCTACCTGTTCCTATTCAATCAGGGAAGACGAGCAGATACTGGATTGGCTGGGTGCGGAATTTGGGATGGAGTCAATCAGAATTCCGTTGCACAACGATTGGTCGATGCGGGAAATAGCTACCGGACGAGGTTTGTATGGCTACAAATTTTTGCCGGGAGAAATAAGGGGAGAGGGGTTTTTTATCGCAGCCCTGCGTAAGACAGAAGCGACCGGCACTGTGAAGCAGGTAAAATTCAAGTCGGCGCACGAAAAGGCGCTTTTGCAAAAAGTGCCCTGGTTCTCCTGTCCTGAAGACATGGTGCTGGTAAAGGCCGAAACCGATACGTATAGTTTTATGAAGGCGGCACATGAGGCTGACCTGTACTTAATGCAGAAGAATCTCTACCTCCGCAAGGCTGGCACCCGACTGGGACAACCGGCGCATAAAGAATGGATTCCGGCGCATGATGTTGCGCTCAGTATCTATGCGCTCAACAAGGAAATACCCCATCTGGATCTTGATATTGAAGACGCTCTGCGATTTCTGAAGAAAGAAGATTTCGGAGCGGCCGTACCTGACAAGGGCTGGCACCAGATACGCTATGAAGGTCTGGGCCTGGGTTGGGTAAAATCTCTTGGTAACCGAATGAATAACTACTTGCCCAAGCACTGGCGGATAAGAATGGAATTGCCGGATGAGCTGGTGAGGTAGGTCGAAGCTGGAGCGTTTTTACCCTTGTTGGTCAATCTGAAAAATCTCTTTAAAAGCTATTTCCATCCTGCTTAGCTCAAAGTTGCTTAGTTCTGCAAACAGATTCCGTTTCCTTGCTGCCAGTGAACCTCTGTTCTGATTTACATAGAGTCTAATAATTGATTTCACAAACGGTTCTTAATTCACTATTGGGTATTTGAAAGTGGGAGAACATTTTCCAGAACACGGCTTTTCGTTCGTCAAGTGATTTCACGAACCGATTGTGAGTTATTTTTTTACGCATGTACCACCATGCTCGTTCTAC
>CAIYJV010000029.1 GCA_903926605.1 uncultured Bacteroidota bacterium | reverse complement strand
TATACAAAAAGACCCGTTGCTAATGAATTGGCATGGGTTCTCGGCAGAGCGCAACTGGTGTTCTTCGATCGTATTGCCAATCCTTAAAAACGAAAAAGTAGTTGCGACATTCAATATCGTTGCGTTAGAATCAGACATTTTTGACAAAGACGAAATAGCCCTTCTTGAAGAAGCTGCAGAAGATATATCTTTTGCGCTTTCATTGTTTGAAAAAGAGAAAATAAAAGCGGCGGTAGAAAAGGAGCTCGTGCATACTGCGTATCGTCTTAGTCAGGCACAACGAATAGCCCATATTGGAAGCTGGGAGATAAATTTCAAAACAGGAATATCAATATGGTCGGACGAATCCTGCCGGATATATGGGCTTGACGAAAGCGACCGCATACAAACGTACGAATCATGGCTATCTTTTATTCACCCTGACGACCTTGAAAATGTTCAAAAATTTGCCCAGGATGCACAATTGAATTCGAAAAACGACGGGATCCATCACAGAATAATCAGACGCGACGGCAGCATACGTCACATCTTCAGCAGCTTAAGTCACGACTTAGATATTGAGGGTGTACCGATCGGTTTGCATGGCATTGCCCATGACGTAACTACCGCGAAACTAGCAGAAATTTCGCTGATGCAAAGTGAAGCAAACTTGAAACAGATAATAGATCTTATGCCACAAAGTATTTTTGTGAGAGATCTGGACGGCAACTTCATTTTCATAAACCAGAGCTTCGCGAATCTTTACGGAATGGATAAACAAAACATATCTTCTCCTAACTTTTCGGAGATAAATTTTGGAACAAACTCGCTGGAAAGATTTGTGCGAACCGACCTGGAAATGTACAAGTCGGCGAATCAAAAGACAGAGTTGGACGTGACTTACACCGACAACCAGGGAAATAGTCACTTGCTCAATGTGCTGAAAGTTCCATTCAGCGCAGCCAACAATCCAAAACCAGCCGTCTTGGGCGTGGTTACCGAAGTCACAGAACAACGAAAAGCCGAGAGCGAGAAAAACCGCCTGATCAGTGAAATAATGAGCAGGAATAAAAACCTGGAACAATTTTCGTACATCACATCCCACAACTTGCGCGGTCCGGTAGCAAACATCATTGGTCTTGCCACAGCCCTTTGTGCAGACGGCCTGAGTGCGGAGGAAGAACAGAGCATGAAAGAATATCTGGTGACCGCCGGCAACAAACTGGACGGCGTGATACGCGACCTGAACCATATTCTGGAAATGAGGGAAAACCTGGCAGAACATAAATCACTGGTCTTTTTTGAAGACATAGTACAGGATGTTAAAACCAGCCTGCGACAAACGTTGCGCAACGAGCAAGTAACGATACATACAGACTTCAATAAAGCAGGTAAAATGCTCACCATACGCAGTTTTATCTACAGTATATTTTACAACCTGGTCACCAACAGCATTAAATACCGCAAGCCCGGCCAACCACCGGAAATATGGATATCCGGTGGCAGGATCGGAAACAAGATCCACCTTATTTTCAAGGACAATGGCATTGGTATTGACTTGAAAAAAGCAGGTGAAAAAATGTTTGGCCTCTATAAAAGATTTCATCCACATGTGGAGGGCAAGGGTATAGGCTTGTACCTGGTGCGCACACAGGTGGAAACCCTTGGTGGCTCAATAAGCGTGATCAGTGAACCGGATGCCGGAGCAGAATTTATTATTGATTTCGAAACAGAAGATCAATCATAAATAAGTGACACTGCAACTGCTCAAGATCAGTACAATGCAGCGCGAAGCGTCGGAACTTTATACAAGTATTAAGCAGGAGTCGGAAAAAGCAAAGCAAGCGACGCAGAAGGCTTCGAGCCGAAATACAAAAACGAAACACAATAAAATAGATTTTATGAAAATGACGAAACGACTGGGCGTATATATGGATCATTCCGTAGCCCACATACTGGACATAACTACCGGCGAGCTGACCGCCAGCACCGTGGAATCCGCCACACCACACCACGAAACCGACAACAAAACCGAAAAGGGAGAAGTGCATATGCACAATACCGAAAAGCACGGCGATCTGGCTTACTACCGCAAGATAGCAGCTGTAATAAAAGGCTATGATGAAGTAGTGTTGTTTGGGCCTACGAAAGCAAAGGACGAGCTTCACAATATGCTGAAAGACGACCACAACTTCGCCAAATCAGATATTCAGGTTAAGCACGCCGACAAACTGACTCCCAACCAGCAACACGCATTTGTACGCGAGTACTTCCGCACGAAACTGTAGTGCCGTGGCGAGGGGTTGAATTAAGAATGAGTTGTAATGCACATGTGCCGGGCAATGCCCTGTAGTCTCTCTTCCAGTTCGTTTAAGTTAAACGGCTTGTGGAGATAGGTATTAAAACCGCTTTCCTCGATACGCCTTTGCTCAGTGACAGAGGCGGTGAAAGCCACCGCGTATATATTAGCCCTTTCGGGGTCCGGCAGGGCTCGTATCTGTCGCAAAGCCTCATAGCCATCCATTTCCGGCATTTGCAGATCCAGGAAAATAGCATCATAACGGTTGGTGGCGCAGGCTTCATAAGCCTTACGGCCATTTTCAACGATTGTTGGGAATACTTTCATTTTTTCAAGTTGCTTCCGTAGCACGAGGCGGGTAATGTCATTGTCTTCAGCAATGAGAATTTTCAGGTTTTGGAATGGCTGTTTCACTTCCACTGGAGCACCCGATTTTGACTGGATAACCCTAACCGTCCGGAACCTAATTGGAAAGGAAAATTTGGCGCCTTTGCCGGGTTCGCTGCTCAAAGAAATATCGGTATCGAAACCGGCGAGTACCTTTTTTACTATAGCCAGGCCAAGACCCGTTCCTCCGTACTTGTACATGTCCTGAGATTCCACCTGGGTAAACATTTCGAAAACAGACTTGTGGTTTGCCGGGTCAATACCTACGCCCGTATCAGAAATCGAAAAATAAACTAAAACAATTCCATCCGTTTCCTCGTCCAGTCTTAAAGCCAACGTAACACTTCCGGCATCCGTGAATTTTATAGCGTTACCCACCAGGTTGTTCAACACCTGAGACAATCTGGTCGGATCGCTCAATACATTGGTGCCTCTCAAGCGTTCGTCCACCACAACATTCAGAGCCAATCCCTTGCTGGTGGCTTTTACACGTAGCACCGAACAAAGATCCTGCACAAATTCTGCCAGTTCAAATTGTACTTCCTGTAGTAGTTGGTGGCCAGAATCCATTTTATTAAAATCCAGCACATTGTTGATCAGACCCAGTAAGTCTATCGCCGAGAAATGCAGTAGTTTCAGATTTTCTTTCTGCCTTTCATCCGGGGCATCGTTCAGCATGAGCCCGGCTATTCCGATCACAGAATTGAGTGGCGTACGCAGTTCGTGCGACATAGTAGACAAAAAGTTTGTCTTCGATTCGGCAAGCTTATTTGCTTCGGCAATTGCCAGTTCCAGTTTTTGATTCAGGACCTCCGCTTCCCGGATATGGACATGGAGCGCACCAAAAAACAAGTAGTGCGATAGGATGATGGTCACAAAATTCAATACCTCTATTATCTCGTATCCCGGCGACATCAGCTCCTGTCCGGGGCTACTCATCATTCCCTCGGCTCTGCCATGCAGCGCCAAAAAAATCAGGACAGGAATGATACTTAACGAAGAATAAAAAATACCGAAGTTGCTTCTGAGCACATAAAAGCTACTCAGCATCACCATGAACACAAACTGCATGGTGATCAGGTTTATTTTGTGGGTATACAAGAAGATATTGGACCAGATAATGGCTACTGTAATCAGGATCATCGCATGTGTCAGGACCTGCAGTAGTGACGGGCGATAAAGCAGCATTTTGAGCAACACCAAAATAATTGTAAACGATATTGCCGCTCGTACTACCTGCAAGTGCTGCCCCGCAGCCAAGCCAAAGCCTAGCACTATGGCAGACTTGAGCAACGCAAAAACGGCTATGGTAAATAAGATCCGTATTCGGGCCCGGGCGAAACTATCGCGCTCGCTTTGCAGTGCCTTCTTCAGTGACCAATTCGTAAACGGCAAAGCTGTGTTCATATCTACGCGCTCATCAAAGATATGCTATTTGCAAGCCGACGCAGGGACTACATATAGCACGACGACAAAAATTAAAAAATAAATACATTATCACTTTAACAGTAGTAACAAAAACATAAAAAACACCTGATATAGAACTAATAAAAGCGCTACATATTGTGTCGAAGCACAGATAAATCTTCAAAAATGCCCTTTTGTACGCAGTCTGGCACTAATTTTACGCCTTATTAAAAAACTGCAAAAAATGCGAATGAATCTAGCCGAGGAATTCGGTGATATTGACATTTATTTGTTCGACCAATTGCTGAAGGGTACGTATACACACTGCCGCAAGATCGTGGATGTAGGCTGCGGGACAGGGCGCAATATTCATTTCTTTTTAAAGTCGGGATATGAAGTCTACGGACTAGACCCGGATGCCAACGCAATTGCCCATACACGAGCACTGTGCAGCAGAATTTCGCCGGAAACAGACCCGGAAAATTTTGTGGTTGCCAGTGCAGAGTATAATTCGTTCCGGGACAATCTGTTTGACCTTGCTATTTGCAGTGCCGTATTGCATTTTGCACGAAATTCTCAGCATTTCGAAAGTATGCTGGCCGGCGCCTGGCGATTGGTGAAGCCAGGTGGCTATTTGTTCGCAAGACTGGCGACTGATATCGGCATTGAATCGGTTGTGGTGGATAAGGGAAACGGCAGATACCTGTTACCGGACGGCACTACCCGATATCTGGTAAATCATGATAAGCTACTGCATTACACAAAAGCGCTGAACGCGGAACTTCATGAACCTATAAAGACGACCAACGTAAATAACATACGGTGTATGACCACGTGGTGTCTGCGCAAGCGCGGATAGGTCAGCCCTACCTGAACATGTAAGAAACGCCCATTGCCATTGCCACGTTGCTAAAAGGCTGCTCGTAGGCTGGCAATGCGCCTTCAGTGGTATACTGGTAGGTCAGATCGCAACTGGTCGAATAAACAATTTTATCTGCTGGTACATGTCCATGCGGTAGCGTATAACTATTGAGGTCTGCTTCTTTTATCTGTAACGACAAAGTTAGTGCGCTGACTTCGCACCATAAATTCAGATTCCTCCCAATGAGGTACGAAGCCCCGATCGCAGATGAAGTCCCGACATTAAATTTATTTTTTTGCTCGTAACAAACCGAACCGTACAACGTTCCATCCTCGGTTGCCGTTGCTGTATAAGTGACACGAGCGTATACGGGCACTGCCACGCCGAAGCGCCCGTAAATGCCCAATTTAGCGAAGTTTGTCTTGAACACAACAGACGGAACAAGTACTGTGAAATTCGCAGCTTTACGCGAACTTAAAACATCATAAATAGTACCATGTCCGTTGTTTTGACTGACACTGTAATTGTCGAAACTGAAAATACGATTTGCGATTCCGGAATTTTCATCCAACTCAACCGCGATGTTCCCGTTCAACTTGTAGCCGATGCCAAAATAACCCTGAACTCCCGCAGAGTAAGATGCCTGTTTAAACTGAGTGGCGGTGGTGGAGGAGGAGCCAGTACTTGTCAATACATAATAGGCAGCAATGGTTTTACTGGAACCATTTATAAATTCCGAACCAGCTTGTGTTTCTCCCTGTGCGGGGAGCGAATAGCCCAGGCCGCCACGTATATAGAGTTGCGCATCGGCACTGAAAACAATGAGTAGTAGCGCCACAAGGCACAAAAAACGATTTAGCATCAGTATAGGTTTATTTGAGTTTTAGCAACAAAAATAAAAAATGTTCAAAAAAATACAATGATGGACCGAAAACAAGGGAAGCCTATACAATGCCTGAATGACGCGTTTTAACAACGGGCAAATGGGGAGGCTTTTATCAATCATATGAGTTGCATCAATCCAGATAATAGATTTTCGCTACCCTGCCGTCTTTCACATCAACAAACGTGACCAATACGGGTGTCTCGCGAAATTTAAGGGTACCATCCGGCACTGCGGGCAGGGTGTCCAGACCTTTATAGGTTTCCCCGGCATAAACGCGGTCTCCGTTGGCTACCTCATATCCCTGCTGGGCAATGGTAATGACCCCGATGTTTGAAATATACATTTTGACTGTAGGATGGGGTAATACCGGCTGCAACGGGTAGCGGTCTCCCGTAAAACGCCCCACGGTGCCCGTGTATAAAACATCGTCCGGCATGGCGGTATGGCTTATTCCAGCCGGCATTGGGGGCACTACAGATTTGCTTTTTTTAGGCTTTTTACTCCACCAGCTCATAGGTTTTATTTTGTTCCATAAAGGTATAAAATGCCTTCGAAAAACGGCTAAACCCAAATCCTGCCCTCCCCTTTTAAGTACCTTTCCCTATGCGAACGGTGCACAACGGACTGAAAGGATTTCCCGGACGCACCAATATCCCCTCCACACCTTAAATTTGCCGGATAATTTCACCCGATGAAAAACTATTTCCGAATAAGTCTCTATTCACTGGCAGCGACATTGCTTTTCTTCCTTGCAGGTTGCGATAGCGGCAATAAGGTGCCGGACGTAACGAAAATTCCCCTGAAGCTGGAAACTGCCCGATTTGATACAGATCTGTTCGCCATAGACACCAACAATGTAAGCTCCGGCCTGAAAGCGCTTTTGAAAAAATATCCCGATTTCCTGAACTACTTCCTCGATACGGTAATGGCCTATGAAATTCATGGCAATTACGAAGACACTACGGGTGGCATTCGTGAAGGGCTAAGGGTCTTCCTTACCTATAAAGACTTTGTGAACCTGGAAGACTCTATTAAAGCGCATTATCCCGACACACACGATGTAGACGAGGCAATAGCCTCCAGTTTTAAGTACCTGAAATACTATTTCCCGAGTGCCTTTACCCCACGCATACTGTACCTGAACATGGGTCTAAGCAAATGGCCTTCTTTTCCGCTGGACACAACAACCATCTGTGTAGGGTTGGATATGTTTCTGGGCGACCACTATCCGTTCTATACGTCGGTAGGTGTTCCCGACTATATGGCTCCGCACATGCGCAAAAGCTACCTGCCGGTGTCTGTGCTCAAAACCTGGTATGCGCTCCACCACCCATTTGTGCAAGACGAGCGCACCCTGCTGGACCTGATGTTACAACGCGGCAAGGAACAGTTCTTCCTGCACCAGTTGCTGCCCACCGCACCGGATTCTGTTTTATTTGGCTTTACCGGACTACAGCTGGGCTGGTGCGAAAAAAACGAGTCTAATGTGTATAATTTCTTTGTGCGCAATGAATTGCTTTATAACAAAGAATCCATGAGCCGTTTTGCATTCATCAACGACGGCCCGTTTGCCCAGGGCATGGAGCCCCCCACCGATACGGTAAAATATACACCTGGCAATATAGGGGGCTGGTTGGGTTACCGGATGGTATGCGCCTACATGAAAAAATACCCTGCGGTATCGCTGGAGCAACTGGTAAAAATGAGATCAGACCCATCGAGATTTTTGGATTCTGCCCACTACAGACCGCGCTAGGCCTCGTTGACGTAAATGCGCTTGACACGCTGCGAAATACCGGTCATGATTTCGTAGGCTATTGTGCCTGCCCATTCTGCCAATTGCATGATGGACGGGTCTTTGCCAAATACGATCACTTCGTCGCCCTCGACAGCCTCCGGTATATGCGTCACGTCCACCATACACATGTCCATGCATACGGAGCCGACCAAGCGTGCTGTTTTGCCATGAATCTGCACATAAGCCTTACCACGACCAAGCGAACGGGGCAGCCCGTCGGCATAGCCTATACAAATGGTGGCGATGCGTGCCGGGCTTTCCAGAATGACATCGTGGCCGTAACCGACAGATTCGCCTGCGGGCACATTCCGTAACTGAGCGATCATTGTCTTTAGGACGCTTATCGAGCGTAGCCGAGCCTGATTGCCCGCACTGCTATCCACGCCATAAAGACCAAGCCCCAGACGAACCATATCATAATGCAATGACGCATGCCGCATAATGCCAGCCGAATTGCAAAGATGCCGCAGCGGTATATAGTCCAGAAAATCTGTCACCACACTGCTCATGCGTTCGAATAGAGCCGCCTGCTGCCGTGTAAAATCGTCCTTGCCGGCGTCATCGCTTGCGGCCAGATGGCTGAAAATACTTGCGATCTTTATTTCCGGGCTATTGTATATTTTGAGAATAAGCGATTCCAGATCATCAGGGCCAAAACCCAGCCTGTGCATACCGGTATCCAGCTTTATGTGTACAGGATAGTCCCTGACCTGCAAGGCAGAAGCGATTTCGACGAAAGCAGATAGAGAACGGTTGTTGTACAATTCCGGCTCCAGTTTCCAGGCTATCATACGATCGAACGATGTAACATCCGGACTCATTACCATGATCTTACTTGTGATACCTGCCTTGCGCAGTCCAACACCCTCGTCCGTGTAGGCTACTGTCAGATAGTCTACGCCGGCCTGCTGTAGCAAACCTGCAATTTCGTAGCTGCCGCTGCCATACCCAAATGCCTTGACCATGGCCATCGTCTTTGTACCGGGCTGCAAATAGCCGCGGAACACATCCAGGTTGTGTCGAATGGCAGAAAGGTCTACCGTCATTACGGTTTGATGCACTTTCTGTTCCAGAAGTACAGCGATCTTTTCAAATGCAAAAACCCTTGCACCCTTTAGAAGGATAGCTTCGTTGCCGAATGTGAGTAAGTGGAACTGTTGGAGGAAATTATCGGTTGACTTAAAAAATATGCTGCGCATTTTCCGGTTCTTTCGGAATACCGCTTTGTTCTTGTGCAATGCCGGCCCGATCGCTATAAATCTGCGCACCTGGTACCGCTCCATAAGCGCCGCTACCTCCTCGTAAAGGTCTCTCTTCCCCACCTCAAGAATGTCGGACAAAATTACGGTTCGGGACGTATGTTGTTTTTGCTGGTCGAGGTAATTTAATGCAAGCTGCAAAGACGTGAGGTCGCTATTGTAAGCGTCATTAATGAGTGTGCAGTCGTTTATACCATGGCGCAGTTCCAGCCGCATAGATACGGGGTGCAGTTCCAGCATCAGCCGTGCTATTTCGTCGTCCGCGCAACCCATGAGTAGCATTACGCACCAGCAATGAATTGCATTCTCGACAGACGCATCGTCTGAGAACGGAATGACGATCCTCATATCCCGGTCGTTATACCACGCTGTGATCGTTGTTTTACCGGCGTTCTTGGCTATTTTACTTATGTACACATCGGCACCCTCGTTGCGCAGACTCCAGCTAAAAACAGAGGGTGAACCTTCCCCATCGGATGAACGGAGATTCTGCTCGAACTGCAAGACGCAGGCATGCAACGAGGCATGATCCCGGCAATAGACCAGCCTATCCGTGCGACGAAACAACAGCAGCTTTTCGTTGATCTTCTGTCGCTCGTTCATGAAGCCCTCGCTGTGGGCTTCACCAATATTGGTAAACACCCCGATGGTAGGCTGTATCACTTTTTCAAGTCGCGCCATCTCGCCGGGCTGGGATATGCCGGCCTCGAAGATGCCCAACCTGTGCTCCTCCTGTAACATCCAAACCGAAAGCGGTACGCCTATTTGCGAGTTAAAGCTTTTGGGGCTTCTTACTGCATCGAACTTACCTCCCAGGAGTTGGTAAAGCCATTCTTTTACAATGGTTTTACCATTACTGCCGGTGATGCCGATAACAGGTATAGAGAACTGCTTGCGATGGCCTGCAGCAATTTGTTGTAATGCCGTGACTGTATCGGCGACCCGAATAAAATTGGATCCGGTATATGGCGTAATATCAAAATCGCTGCGACTGACCAGAAAATTGCGAATCCCCTTTCGCCAGGCGTCTGCCACATAGTCGTGCCCATCGCGGGAATGGCTCTTCACCGCAATGAACATTGCATGGGCCGGCTGGTCCAGATTCCGGCTGTCTATATCCAGAAAATCAATTCCCGAACGTTCGTCCTGCAACACCATCCAGGTTCCGCCACACCAATTCCTGATTTGATCTATACTTACCAAAATCCAAATGTATCTGAGACAAAAGTAACTACTTTGCCGGGACCCAGGCAAAATTCAACATTGGAAATCGGTCGCACGGGATCTCCCCTGTCCGCGTGGCCCACCCAACTCTATCGCTACACTCCCCAAAACGCAGAGCGTCCCGGCTATGTGCCGGGACGCTCAGCGAAAAAACTTAAAACTATTCTATGACCAGCATTTTACCTCTGTAGGTACGCTCGCCTTGTTCTACCCTGATCATGTAGGTACCACGTGCAATGCTGCTAAAGTCAAACTGAGACTCAGAAACAGTATGCGCGGGCACGTTACGGGTTTCCAGTATTTTGCCGCAGATATCCAGTACGGTGATCGTTGCGTCCATACTTTCATCGGGAAGCACGACAGTGAATGAACCTGTGTTCGGGTTAGGATAAACCCTGATCAGGCCGTCTTTCACCACGACGCTCTTCACATCCAGCACGGAGTCGCATTGATCCTTGGTATAAACCATGATGATCTTAGTCGCAATTGCGGCGCAAACACCATTAGTCACAGTATAACTTACAGTATCGGGACCGGCTGAATTACCCGTGAGCACGCCTGATGTCGTGATGGGGTTCATTGAACTGCTGGACGACCATACACCACCAGCGGTAGCACAAGCCAGACTATCCAGATGATCTCTTGTACCGAGGCAAACAAAAGAAGTACCGGTTATGGGTTCCACAACAGGAACCGAATCAACAGTAAGTACTGCAGTACCCAGCGACACGCCGCAGAATCCGTTCACCACATAATGAACAGTATCCACACCCTGAGCGACAGCTGTAACTGTATCGCCAGAGATCGTTGCAACGGACGGATTGGTACTTGTCCAGGTTCCGGTGAAGCCAAGCGCTGTGTCAGCCACAACGAATGTTGCACCCACGCAGACTGTGGTCGCTGCCAGTGTGTTGGAATCAGGAAGTGCCAACACCAGTACCGACTTCATAGCAGAATCGGTGCCGCATACATTGGAAACGCTGTAATACACAGTAACCAAACCGGTTGCGGAAGCAGTTAATGCGCCCGTGGACCCGATAGAAGCGATTGAGGTATTAGAACTTGACCAGCTACCACCTGAAACAGCATTTGCCAAAGTCACTGTAGCAAGTTTACACATAGAATCAGCACCTGTGATTACTCCGTGATCAGGCAAAGTCAATACCTGTATGGCGATGCCGGTATTTGCTGTACCGCAACTGTTTGTTACAGAATACCAAATGGAGTCGGCACCGGTAGAAAGCCCGGTAACCACACCATTCACAACGGCATCCACCGCACTGCTACCGTTTGTCCATACACCACCTGGGGCGGCATCGGTCAGGGTAACGGGACTACCGATACAAATGGTTGTTGCACCTGTGATCGTACCTGCGATAGGCAACGGCAATACGGTAATGCTTATGGAAGCACTAGCCGATCCGCAATATGCTGATGATACCGTATAAACGAGTGTATCGTTTCCTGCGGAAATACCTGTAACCACTCCAGCCGCTGTTTCAGCAGTGCCGTTGGTGAATGACCAGGAGCCGCCCGCCTGAGAAGGCGTAATCGTTACATTACCGCCTACGCAGACACTGTCTGTACCCATTAGCAAACCTGCAACCGGCAACGGGTTCACAGTGATCGTCCGGATTGCAATATCTGAACCGCAGGAAGCTGAATTAACGGTATATATTACTGTATCTGCACCGGTAGATACAGCGGTCAGTACGCCCGTCGCGGTGTCCATTACGGCAATCGATTCGTTGCCCGAAGACCATGTTCCGCCCGTGGCCGTATTACTGAATGTAATTGAAGACCCTGCACATACCATTGAATCTGCGCCCGTGATCGTGCCAGCGTTTGGCATTGCATTAACGATGAAGGATGTCGTTACCGTTACACCGCAACCGGTATAAGAAATTGTAACGGGACCTACACCAACGCCGGTTACCTCGCCGGTACCGGCATCAATCGTAGCAGTACCCAAATCGCTGGATGACCATGTACCACCCAAACTGGAATCAGTCACAAAAGTGAAATTCCCGTTACATACGCTGGTGGCACCTGTTATTGCTACAGGTACGGTGAGCACGGTGATGGATAATACTGCGCTGTTTGGTCCACACACATTGTTTACAGTGTAGATAGCGGTGTCTGTTCCGGGAGTCACTCCGGTCACCACGCCATCTGCGTCAATAGTTGCATTGATACCTGCTGCCAGACTCCAGGCTCCACCGGGAACGTCATCCGCGAGCGTAGTAGTGGCGCCGGCACAGAAACTTGCAGTACCAGAAATAGCGCCCGGATCAGGAAGTGGTTTCACACCCACGGTGAAATGAGCGAATGCTGAACCACAAAGGTTGGAAACCGTGTAGTTAATTATTGCAGAACCATTGGTCAGCGCTGTGATCACCGGACCAGATGCGGAAAGTACAGCAGGTGTACCCGATGTCCAAGAACCCAGTCCGCCACCAGATGTATCTGTCAGTGTGATCTGTGCACCGATACAAACGCTGTCCGGACCTGAAATGATACCTGCATTGGGGTAGGGATTCACGCCAATGTTGCGTGTCACTAAGCAATTGTTACTTAGTTCGTACGTAACTGTAACGGAACCGTATCCCACACCGTTGAATACGCCAGAGGTTGGATCAATAGTCGCAATCGTTACGTCGCTGGTGCTCCAGGTACCAGCCGAAACTGCATCAGTAAGCGTATCGGAAGTGAACTGACAAAGCGAAGTAAAACCACCGATGGGGGCTGGTGAAGGATTCACCGTTACTGGGTAAGTAAGGTGAACACCGCAACCATTGTCGTAGGTAATAACGGCCACACCAGATCCAGTGCCTGTAACCACACCTGCACTGTTCACGGTAGCCAGAGAAGGACTACCACATGACCATGCACCACCCAACGAGGAGTCGGTCAGTGAGGTGCTTGCGCCTACGCAAACCACGTTTGTCCCGTGTATGGCAGGTGGCGTTGTGTTTACAGTAACATCTGACGTAGCAAATCCACATGTAGTTAAATAAGTAATAGTCGTTGTACCTGAAGCGTTACCAGTTACAATTCCCGTGGAGCCATCAATCGAAGCGGTTCCCGGAATGCTGCTGCCCCAGACACCACCCGCGGTAGCATCCGCAAGAGTGATGTGACAACCGGGGTACAGTACTCCTGGGCCTGAAATTGCTGCAGGTGGTCCAACGACGGTCATGTTATAAACTGCTGCCGTTCCGCAGCCATTAGAATAAGTAATGGTGACATTGCCTGCACCCAGTCCGGAAACGATACCCGCTGCTGGTGTACCAGACACTGTTGCCAAACTAATGTCACTGCTGCTCCATATACCACCCAACGCAGTTTCAGACAACGTAGCCGAGCCGGAAACACATACAGCGGACGAACCTGAAATAGCAGCCGGATTGCCGAGTACATTAACCGTCTGAGTAGCAGAAACACCACAACCCGTGTTATAGGTAATAATGGTTGATCCGGCAGAGACACCGCCCACAACACCCGTAGCCGCATTTACAGTGGCAACGCCAGTGGAGCTGCTGCTCCATGCACCGCCTACAGTAGTATTGGTCAAAGTTGTGGTTGTACTCACGCAGATTCCGGTGGTTCCGGCTATAGATGCCGGAGCACCAACGATGGTTAACTGAGTGAAAGCTGAACCGCAGTATGATCCTGAATTATAAGTGATCGTGACCACACCAGGTGCTACACCGCTCAGGCTACCCGAAGAAGAGCCGATCGTGGCGACCGCGTTGTCTGAAGACGACCACGTTCCGCCGGTTGCTGCATCTGTAAGGGTGGCCGTACCAGCCACACATGCTGTTGAGGGGCCGGATATTGCTATAGAGTTATTTACAGTTACGACAGAGGTTGAAACCCCGCATCCGTTTGTATAAGTCACAATAGCCACACCGGCAGTCAGTCCGTTCATGATACCTGAACTTGTACCAACAGAAACTATTGCAGGAGCATCGCTCAGCCATGTACCACCCGGAGTCACATCTGTAAGTGTAGCAGTAGTGCCTATACAAAGCAGATTAACACCTGTTATTGAGGCAGGGCTTCCATTAACCGTAAGACTCATCACGGATGAACCGCAGGTAGTGGTATAAGTCACGTTGGCGCTTCCGGCTGAAATACCCGTTGCAATTCCCAACGTCGGGTTAATGGTCAGAATTGCAGTGGCACTGCTACTCCAGGTTCCACCCGGTGTGACATCATGCAATATGCTGGTTCCGCCGATACAAACGGTGCTGCCACCTGTAATGGAAGCCGGTGCACCAGTAATTGTTACCGGTAGCGTAGCCGAGCCGCAACTTGCGGTTGTATAAGATATTGTTGTTGTGCCACCTGATACGCCACTCATTACGCCTGTTACTGCGTCAATGGTAGCGACTGAAGTGGATGCGCTGGACCAAGTACCGCCAGACACTGCATCGGATAAAGTAGCCGAACCAGTAGCGCATATTGTCGCAGTTCCGGTAATGGCAGCGGGCAACGGATTAACCGTAACCGATTTCACCACGGGTGCGCCGCAACCTGTAGAATAGGTAATGTTCACCGTTCCGGCAGCGACACCGCTAATCACACCTGACGAACTTCCGGCAGTAGCGACAGAGGTAGATCCACTGGTCCAGTTACCTCCGGTCACAACGTCGGACAATGTAATTGTGCTGCCTGCACATACAGACCCAACCCCTGCAATTGCCGCTGGCGCACCTGTGTTAACCGTTACGGTACGTATAGCCGATCCGCAGGAATTAGTATAGGTAATTGCTGCAGTGCCTGGTGTTAAGCCGGATACTATTCCGGTAACAGGGTCAACTGTGGCAATTACTGTAGCAGTAGTAGACCATGTACCGCCTGATACCGAATCGAAAAGAGTAGTAGTAGAACCCGCGCAGAATCCGAATACTCCCGTAATTACAGACGGAGTTGGGTTTACGGTTACTGTTGTAGTCGCTGGTATTCCGCAGCCAGTAGAATAGGACACAAGTACCGTGCCTCCAGAAACGCCTGAAAGTACGCCACCAGCCGTGATCGTGGCTACAGAAGGTGTTGCTGAAATCCAGCTACCACCAAAAGTCACATCAGAAAGAGTCACTGACCCGCCCTGACAAACCTGGTCCAGCCCTGTAATACTTGCAGGCAATGAACTATTCACGGTTACTGCCTGTGTAACCGAGCCACAGCTTGTGGTATAACTAATAGTGGTACCGCCCGGAGCCATACCGCTCACAACACCTGTTAACGCGTCTACGGTGGCTACTGCGCCAGAAGCACTGGTCCATGTTCCACCCGAAGTGGCATCAGACAAAGTAGTGGTACCGCCGGCACACAATGATGAGCTGCCGGAAATGGCAACAGGAGCACCATTTACGGTAATTGTTGTAGTTGCAGAACCACATCCAGTGGTATAGGTGATCGGGGCAGTACCGGCAGTGATACCGGAAACCACACCCGCGGAATTAATAGTTGCAATCGTAGTTGCACCCGAAGACCACAGGCCGCCCACAGTAATATCTGAAAGCGACGTGGTTCCTGCCACGCAAACAGAGCCGGAACCTGTAATTGCTGCCGGCGCTCCGTTTACTGTGAAAGAGGCTACGGATTGCCCGCAACCCTCTGTGTATGTAATTGTAGTAACACCGGGTGTAATACCCAATATTACGCCGTCCGTACTGCCTGCAACGGCTATTGCCGGTGCAGCACTGGACCAGGTACCACCAGGGGTAGCATCAGTGAGCGTAACAGAAGAACCGACACATTCAGAGAATGTACCGGTAATGGATGCCGGTCCCGGAGTAACTGTAACAGTAATTGTGGTCGGACTTCCGCAACCCGTAGTATAAGAGATCATCGCAACACCGCCTGCAATACCAGACACAACACCTGTTACAGGATTTACTGTAGCCACAGAGGTCATTCCGCTTACCCATGTTCCGCCTGCCACTGAATCGTGCAGCGTTGTGGTACTACCGACACAAAATGCCGGGATACCGGTAATAACGGCGGGACCTGCTGTGCCCACATTGACGATGGCCGTCACGGAACACACTCCTATAGTGTAGGTAACAGTTGTAGAACCTGTGGCTACACCAGAAAGCACTCCTGTGGACGGATCTACTGTTGCAATTGATGCATCAGCTATTGACCAGGTACCGCCAGGTACTGTGTTGCTAAGTGTAGACGTGCTACCGAGACAAACAGAGGCTACACCTGAAATAGGTGCGGGCGAAGGATATACTGTAATGGTATCTGTAAGACTTGATGAACAGCTTCCGCTAGTTGCGGTAACACTATACACATTGGAACCTGCAGCTATAGGCGTAATCGTAGGAGATGAACAAGCGGTGCAGGAAAGGCCAGTGGCGCTACCCACACCGGTCCATGAATAGGTAGCCGGAAGGGCAGTACCACCAATGCGCACATTGTCTACAGCCCAATAAAATCCCCAATTGGAATAATAATGCCATGCCAGTTGAACACTTGGCTGACCAATCGCTGCCGCAGGCAAACTGATCACATGCGTGGGCGTAGCAGGATCCCATGACGTCGCTCCATCCGTTAGATTGTAATAATCTTGAAGTACGTTCCAGGTACTACCGCCATCGGTGGTGTAATCGATTTCCGCTGTGTAATCGTAAGAGGAATTGGAGTAAATATAATGGTTAAAGGATAATGTTACCGCAGGATAGCCAACAGTAGAGAAAACCGGGGAATACAGGAACGTATTCAGCGTAACAGAGCTACCAGCTGCATCGGCGTTAGTCCCAATGTAGTTGGTTCCGTCTCCTGCAATAGTTATATCAGTCCAATCGTAAGGTGCCACAAGGGACCAATTGTAAGATGAAGCATCGCCCAGATTTAATACCGACCAGTCACCTCCAACCTGTCCGGTCATTCCGGAATTGAAGTTTTGGGCTAGTATCGTAATATCACTTGGCGCAAGTATGGATGTTGCGGACAAACTCACCGAGGAACCAGAACAAACCGACGGTGATGTGGGGGTAACGGTCATCATTGGCACAGGCCTTATGGACACGGGAAGTGTTACCGATTCGATACAACTTCCTGAAGCCGGAGAAGTGGTTGCCACAAAAGTGTAAATACCATTATCCGACACGGATGCAGCGGTAATGGTCAGGGCAGTAGTGGTAGAAACACCAGCCGGGCCAGACCAGGAATAAGACGAACCTGGGTCGGTAAGTAACGTTGCTGTAAGGTCTGCCGTAGCCCCGAAACAAATCTGACCATCGGCAGGCGTGAGCGAAATAGCCGAGCCATTTACTGTTACAGAGAATGAACTGCTACCGCATCCATCATTATAAAGGATCGTCGTGGTACCAGAACCGGTTCCTGTAACGTGTCCAAGAGGATCGACAGTAGCTACAGAAGCAGAAGAACTGAGCCAAACACCACCCATGGTGGCATCTCCGAGCGTGAGCGAACTATACGCGCAAAGCGGATTGCTGCCGCTCACCAGATACGGTGCGGCGGGTGCGAATGAGTTTACGTTCAATGTAGCAACTGCGGTACAGGAAGCAATAGAATAACTGATCGTAGTAGTACCTGGAACCGAAACCGGATTGGATGTCCAAACGCCGGTTGAAGGATCAAGGATACCCAAAGAAGGGTTGGAGTATGACCAAGATCCTCCCGAAGCTGCACCTGCAAAGGTCACTGTATCCGTATAACATACTGCAAACGGACCACCAGGAGTACCGCCTGGCAGAGAAATCGGGCCGGGGTTGGGTGTCATGTCCAATGTCACCGGGGCAGAATATCCGGTAAGACCACTTGCGGTACAAATTACCCCGAAACGGACGTAAGTAGTTGCAGTCACGATCGGACTATAAGTCGTAGAAGTGGCACCACCCACATTGAGCCATGTCACGCCATCTGCGGATGACTGCCATTGGTAGGTAAGTCCTGAAGCCGCTGTATAGCCCGCGTCAGAAAGTACCGACGGATAGGGCGAACAGCCAGTGGTGGTGGTTGCACTCACAATACCCGCATCCGGAGTGCCGGAACACATTGGCAACGCAATAATATTTGCCGTATAATCTCTGGTCTCACCATAATAATAGGTTTCACCGGAGTAAATGCTGTAATAGTTACACGGATCCATATCAGGTTCTACAGTACAGTTATATGTTTCAGCCTGACGAACACGCATACGGTGTGATCCGGGTGTAGCAGTCAACGGTATTGTAAGTGTATAGGTCGCCGAGCTACCATAGGTAGAGCATCCCGTTACACCAAAGTCAGGAGTCACTTCCTCTGATGTCTCAAAACTTCCGTTGTCATTAAAGTCTATCCACACCTGGTCTTCATAAGTCTGCCAATAGCTGGAATAGGTAATGGAACCAGGATACGACCCACCCTGCTGGAGGTCTACAGAAATAGTGGAGGATTCATCCACATATCCGCTTGCCGGAGGTGTGGCCGGGCCATCGTCATTGATACTGGAGCCTCCATATCCGGTAAGGCTGAAATTAGCCAATGCATCAAAATTCGATGGCGAAGTATAATAGTAACTGGGTATGCAATAACAGTAGGGTATGTAACCAACATGCACACCCGCTGATGTATCCGAAAGACCGCTGGCGCCACAGGTAACATATACCCGGTAGTAGGTGCTGGCTGTCTCGCTGGCTGTGTAAGGCACCGTGGTAACTCCAACCATATCGGTCCACGATATACCGTCTGGAGACGACTGCCACTGGTAGGTCAGACCTGTTGCTGCAACACCCGTGTAATTAAGGTCAAATGTAGTAGAAAGACAAACAGAACTTGCTGATGCTGTAGCCGATCCTGCTACCGGTGTACCGGAACAGGGTGGCAATGGCACGATAGAAACCATATAGTCTGCCACAACGCCGCTGTAATATTGTGGGTAAACCCCGCCGAATTCAATGAGGCATGGATCCATATGACTGGGTGCGCTGCCAATGTCGGTGAAATTGTATTCCCAGATAGAGCGTACACGCATCAGGTGACTACCCGTGTCTGCCGTTAGCGGGATATCGATATTAAATGTTGTGGGCTGTGAAACAGGATAGCCGGATACAGGCGTCACTTCTTCCGAAGTTTCAAATGTACCATTGTTGTTAAAGTCTATCCAGGCCTGCATGTATTGGTGGCTTGAAGAAATTCCCCATGTAAGCGAACTGGCATAACTACCGCTTTGCTGGAACTGAACCGGCGTCATCGTCGTTCTGTCCAGATAGCCTGTAGTGGGATTTGCTGCTGAAGCCATTCCTGCGTCATCGATAATAGTGCCGCCAAAACCATTTACATACAGGGCATCGCTTCCGTAGTACAAATTGTAAGCCTCACTGGCCCATGATGCAGCAGTTGGAAAACAAGTAGGTGTGAGCGCATAGGTGGCCATCGCAGCCACGGAAGTGGCAGTACTACTACTGCTGGGGCAGGTAACGATACACTGGAAATAGGTATTGGCGCTTATGCCGGTAAACGAATATACAGGTGTGGTACCACCAGGTATATTGGTCCAGGTTGAGCCATCGGGAGATGACTGCCAAACGTAAGTAAGGTCACTGGCGGCGGAAGCACCGGTCAGGCTTAGTGCAAACGTGGTACCAATTCCGCCTACCGGTGGAGTCACTACGGCCGTTCCTGCTGAAACAGTACCCGAGCATGGAGGGAGTGGCACAATGGTAACCATATAATCTACTACATCACCGCTATAATAAACAGGGTATGAAAAACCGAATTCGTTCAGACAGGGGTCAATGTCGGTTGGCGCGTACCCAAGATCGGTGTACATCAGTTCCCAGATCGCACGCACACGCATAAGGTGAGCACCGGGATTGGCAGTTATTGGTATACTAATATCAAAAAGCGTTGGCTGCGGAGTACTGAAAGTGCTGTAACCGGACACAGGACTCACTTCTTCAGAAGTCTCGTATGTGCCATTGTCATTAAAGTCAATCCAAACCTGAGCCAATTGGTCCGAACTTGCATTGCCCCAGGTTAGCGTTGTTGCATACACTCCGCTCTGCTGCATTTGCAGTGGCGTGAGCGATGTATGGTCAAGGTATCCTGTAGTGCCATCGGCAAGAGAAGCGATACCAACATCGTCGAGAGAAGAGCCCGAAAATCCTGAAACCGCAAATTCATTGGCTCCATAAGCTACGTTACCTGACTCACTGGACCATGAGGACGAAGTGGTTGTACATACGGGCATCAGCATATAGGTGAGCATTACGCTTCCCGATGTGGCTGTACTACTCGATGCAGGACAGGTCACGATACACTGAAAATAGGTGTTTGCCGAGATTCCAGTAAAAGTATAGGTAGGATCGGTAGCACCGGGAATGTCGGTCCAGGTCGTGCCATCCGGCGACGACTGCCAGTCATAGGTCAAGCCCGATGCTGTCGTAGCACCAGACAAGCTAAGAGTGAAAGTAGTAGTGCCATCTCCGTGTGGTGAAGTTGATACGGCAGACCCTCCAGTAACAGTTCCAGAACAAGGGGGTAAAGAAACAATTGTAACCTGATAATCTACTATATCACCACTGTAATATTCGGGGAAAGATCCGCCGTATTCAATAAGGCAGGGATCCACATGATCGGGAGCAGTACCAATATCGGTCCAGTTATACTCCCATATTGCGCGCATGCGCATCAGGTGGTTTCCAACAGGTGCCGTGGATGGTATAGAAATATTGAACGCTGTGGGCTGTGAAACTGGATAACCCGACACCGGACTCACTTCTTCTGAAGCTTGGAATGTGCCATCGTCGTTAAAATCTATCCACGTCTGCAAATACTGATGGCTGGAAGAAATACCCCAGGTAACCGAAGCTGCATAAACACCACTTTGTTGAAATTGTACCGGTGGTATAGACGTGCGGTCGAGATATCCGGTTGAACCGTCGGCGACCGACGTCATTCCAAAATCATCCAGAGTCGTACCTCCATATCCGGCTACATAAAACGCATCCCCACCATAATAAACAGAACCTGACTCACCGCCCCATGAAGAGGATGAGGGGAAACAAGTAGGTACAACCATGTAAGACAACATCAGACTGGAAGAGGTAGCCGTGCTGCTCGATGAAGGGCAGGTCACGATGCATTGGTAGTAAACGTTTGCAGCAATACCTGTAAACGTATAAGTAGCGCTTGTAGCACCCGAAACATCGGTATAAGTAACACCATCGGGAGAAGACTGCCATTGATAAGTAAGACCGGCAGCAACTGTTGCACCGGAAAGACTGAGTGTGAAAGAAGAAGTTAAACCACCGGACATTGCCGACGAAGAAACCGAGCCTGCAGATACGGTACCTGAACAGGGGAAAAGGGGAGTAAGTGTTACCACACCATCGCCGGTAGTATTATAACCCTGAAAATGCGATACAGAAGTTGCGAACAATGCATTGGTATAGGACGAACCACCGCCGCCGCCGCCGCCATAAGAACCGCCGCCGCCGCCGTAGTAACCGCCACCGCCGCCGCCAGAGCCATCGGTTGGATCAGCATCACCGCCTATGCCATACATGCCGTCGGATCCTACATAGCCATAGCAATATTCGCCGGTGCCTCCAGCTGTGGAACTACCGCCGCCGCCGCCAATAGTACATGGGTTGGAAACACCGCTTGCGGCAATAATCCCACCACCTGCGCCTCCATTATCGGTGCCGGCACTATAGCCACCGCCGCCGCCGCCACCGCCAGCAAACAGCAAAGTGTCGCCTGAAGTAGCGTCAACTATCAAAGTTGCACCGCCACCACCGGCTCCGGGCCACCAGGAGATGAACCCATAATCGTTTCCACCACCGCCATAACCGCCGGTGCCGTCATCGCCGTTTCCTGCTCCTCCGACATAAACATTAAGCGTATGACCCGGCGTCACGGCGAAAACAGCCGAAACACGACCACCGCCGCCGCCATTGCTTTGGTAGGTATAGGCGCCACTGATTCCCCCACCGCGTCCACCGGATGCGTCAACCAACAAACTGGTGACACCAACCGGAACGGTAAAGGTCTGCATGGAACCTGTGAAAGAAAGTGTGGTTTGCCCGAAACTGGCGGCAAACGTTCCCAAAAAAAGCAGTGTAGAATAAACTTTTTTCATGGCGATGTTGCTTTGGTATTGATTAATAGAAAAAAAGAGCCTTAATATATGT
>CAIYJV010000028.1 GCA_903926605.1 uncultured Bacteroidota bacterium | reverse complement strand
TTGTGGCTCCGTTTCCACAACAGATTCGATTTGGGTTTATTCACTTGCGCATTGTGACTCAATGAATATGGGAAATAGTGTTCCTACACTCATTGATGCGGCGGGCATACTGAAAATTTTCCCTGATCCGGCTGTTTCGAAAATAAAAATCGAACTATCAGAACAAGTCCAATGTGGTGCAGTAATGATCACAGATCTTACCGGACGCAGGTGTTACATCCAAACAATGCAGCATTTTTCAGACCACGAAATAGACATTAGTAAATTACCAGCGGGTATGTACTTCTTGTCCGTTGAGGCAAACGGTAGCATATACCGCAAACGATTTGAAAAGATATAATGCCTAAACTAACAATGAGCTGAAAGTGAATATCAGAACCGGTTGATGTGGTCTTCTTCGCTGTATTTCTTTACGGGGCCGTGTTTCACGGTTGAGAATTTCTGATCACCCAACTGAAAGTGCATGCCCACTGTAAACATGATATTACTGAAGGGCTGCGAATAAACCGGCTGATGGTAATAATCGCCTATAGAGCTCGTAAACTTGTTGCTATAGTATATATTCCGTTCGTTCACCGGAATTTGCGATATATAATTTCCCTGACCATCAACCGAAACACTGTTAAGGTCTGCTTCTTTAACAAAAAGCGACATCGACAGCATACTGGCCTCAAAATATATCCCCACCTGATCACTGAACTTATACCGTGCACCAATAGCCGCCGTAGTTCCTAAAGAAAATGAGTTTTTTACCGTGTACGAATAATCTTCAGTCTGTCCGGCACCTAGAGTCGGCAAACTGGTCACAATCTGATCACTTTGCAGTTTGGATTTAATGGGTATCGCCAACCCCGCCCTGACATAGATATTCAGCTTTTCTCCACCCGACTGCAACACCAGCGATGGCATCAGCACCAGCGGACTGATCGCCTTTTGCACGTATTGTACATTGTACAGATCGCCTCCGCTCCGCACACTATCCTGATTGGCAATAAATTGCGACATCGACAACCCAATTGCTGCAGCCAGATCCACCCCAATATGCTCATTAAACATATACCCGCCGGCCAGTGTAAGATGTACACCTTGTGAAAATGAAATCTTGGAGATCGAATAGGTTGATGTCGAATCCGCTATATTGTTCAACATTGATCCGTCATAGGGCGTGCCTGTGCCGTCCAGCGTCTGCCCGGCCTGCGGTACTGCATAGCCCAGCCCGCCACGCAAATAAAAACCCTGTGCCTCAGCACTTTCAGGTGCACAAAACTGAGCAACAAGCCCCAGCAGCCCCAAACCGAAAATCCTCGTTTTCATAAGACACTATTTTTGCTACCGGATCCATTTCTTGTCAGAAAGAAATTCGGTGGCCACTTTATAAACCAAAAATCAACCTACTTAGCATTCATTGCAGCCTCGATCTCTTCTACCGTGATCGGTACACCTTTGAAAAGATCTGTATTTCCCGACTTAGTGATCCATATGTTATTTTCGATCCTGATTCCCATCTTTTCTTCTTCAATATATATTCCGGGTTCCACTGTAAACAACATTCCTTCCTTCACCGCATCGGTATATGAACCAATATCATGCACCACAAGCCCAAGGAAATGGGTCACCCCGTGGTAGAAGTATTTGCGAAATGCCGGATTCTCAGGGTCCTGATTCTTTATGTCAGTTTTTGTGATCAATCCAATTTTAAGAAGTTGTTTCTCCATTTCCTGATTTATGCTTTTCACATACTCAGGGAACATTACTCCCGGCTTCAATATTTTCTTGCCATGGTTGTGCACTGCAAGACATGCATTATATACTTCCTTCTGGCGTTTGGTGAACTTTCCACTCACAGGCACCGTACGTGTCATATCCGCGTTATAGTTGCCGTACTCGGCACCAAAATCCATCAGCAGCAATTCTCCTGCTTTACACTCCTGATTGTTTTCTTCATAGTGCAAAGTGCGTGCTCTATCGCCGGATGCAATGATGGCACCGTAGGCGTGGCCAGTGGCCCTGTTCATGAGAAACTCATGGGTAATTTCCGCTTCGATTTCATACTCCATCACGCCGGGCTTGATGAATTTAAGCACCCTATCGAAAGCCTTTCCCGTGATCCGAACCTCTTCAGAAGTCACTTCTTTTTCTTCCTTCTTATTGATGCACC
>CAIYJV010000027.1 GCA_903926605.1 uncultured Bacteroidota bacterium | reverse complement strand
ATCATTGTCTCAATTATAATATTGATTTGCTGTGTCGATAACATGTAACAAATTTATGGAAAATTATCAATGTAGACGTACTTTTCATTCCGATCCTTGGTTGTAGTATTTCAATCATCTAATTCATATCTATAAAGCAGTCAAGTAAATACGGTTATGTTGACCTATGGAGGAGTAACCTATGATAACCTAACGCTCGGCACCGAACCGCTCAGCAGATTGTACCTACCCCATCCAGCACCAGAACGATTTTTAGCTAATAATCCAACGATTGCACTCTATAATAAAATAAACGTAGATGTAACTTGATAAGCAAATATGTTCCAAACTTTGAATAAAGGTTCGATTATTTAACTTGAAAGAAAAACAAAACCCTTGCCGGGCAAGGGTTTTGTTAAAAAGTAGTCCCTACTGTTTCGTTATCGAACCTTTTGAAGAAAAAACTCAGGCTGATTTATGAATTCATAACCCAGAAAGCATAAATTTTACACTTACTTGGTTGACCGATAAGTCCCGACTACTTCAACACCCTTATCTGAGAATTTCAATATTTCGGGTGTAATCGGATGGCCAGACTTTTCGTATTCATCTATGACAGTGGCGCCCAGCTTTTTTGAAAAGAAATCAAAATCCTTTATAGAAAATATATAGCAAAAGTCTCTTACTGGGATTACCGCATAAAATGGGAAGCCAAAATCTTTCTTTACTCTATCTTTAAAAGAAGGCGCAAATAATAGTGCAGCTTTCAGAGTTTCATCGTCTGTTTCAAGCGTTCCCAATTTACGGTTCTCAATTGTATCAAATGTAATTTTAGATTTTGCTAAAAGGCTGTCACCGTTTGCTTTGGCTTGCTTTATCATATCCAATTCGGATACGTTCCATTTCTTTAAGTCAGATTTGCCTACCCAAACAAAATTTCTGTGCGTACTATACACATAAATTTTTTCCACGCTGTCACTTACTTTCTCGTGAACAAACTCTGCAAAATCATAATCAGATGGAAATAGTGAAATATAAATGCTATCTTTTACTTCGCTCCAGGACTTGGGCATTTCTACTACAGCAAGGTCAAGGGAGCCCACATAATGAGCAATAATAGTAGTGTCATGGTCTCTCTCAAAATCTCTCCTGATATTATCTAAGCTAACCTTCAATTGGGTTTCCTTTACTTGTAGATAAATAAGTCCTGTTTTGTCGATCGAGTCAATTTTCAGCCCCTTCTTTTCCACCTGCTTTTTGAATTCATCAAATACAAAATCCGTTTTCATTTTGCCTGAGCAGCCGAAAAAAATGGTGAATATTGAGACGACAATTATCGCTTTGATGGTGCTATTCATTTAGCAAAATAGGCAATTTGGCCTGTGACAAAATACTAAAAGTTCGTATTCCTGTAGAAATGAAAAATAAAAGCCTTGCTGGGCAAGGCTTTTATGGGGAGTAGAAAAGGCGCGGGTCGAACTTAGGATGGGGTCTCACTGCCATAAAATAAAGATACCTAACCGCACCAACAGTTGAACGGGTCAGAAAAAATTTCCTTCACCCTGTAAGGGAATATGGACTCACGACTCCGGAATTAGAATCAAATAAAAATCACTTATTCAGCAACTGTGCTGCATGCTTCGCATAATAGGTTGCGATCAGATCGGCACCGGCACGGCGAATGGAAGTAAGTGATTCCAGCACGGCTTTGTTCTCGTCCAACCAGCCCATGGCAGATGCAGCCTTTATCATGGCGTATTCACCACTCACATGATATGCACTTACAGGCACATCAACTGAGTTGCGGATCTCCCGGATGATATCGAGGTATGCCATTGCCGGTTTCACCATTACGATGTCTGCACCTTCTTCCACATCCATCAGTGTTTCCTTTACCGCTTCTACCCTATTGGCATAGTCCATCTGGTAGGTTTTCTTATCTCCGAAACCAGGTGCGCTATCCAGTGCATCGCGGAAGGGACCATAAAAACAAGATGCATATTTGGCGCTGTATGCCATGATACCCGTACGGGTAAAACCGCTATCCTCCAACGCTTCGCGTATTGCAAGAATACGGCCATCCATCATATCGCTGGGGGCTACAAAATCTGCACCGGCCTGTGCGTGACTCACGCTCATTTTGGCCAACACCTCAACAGTAGGATCATTTACGATCTCCTGACCTTCCACTATACCGTCATGACCAAAAGTGGAGAACGGATCCAGTGCTACGTCGGTCATCACCACCATTTCCGGAAGCGCATTTTTTATAGCTTTTATCGTACGTTGCATAAGGCCATCAGGGTTTAGTGCCTCTGTGCCTTTATTGTCCTTGCGGTCGTCGTCGCACTTAATAAACAATAGTACGCAGCGGATGCCAAGCGCCCACAGTTCTTTTACTTCTACAAGTGTCAGGTCAATACTCATGCGGTAGTATCCTTTCATGGAGGATATTTCTTCCCGTACACCTTTTCCTTCGGTTACGAATAGCGGCGCAATAAAGTCCGCAGGTTTCAAAATTGTTTCCGCCACCATAGCCCTGATAGCCGGTGTCTGACGCAAAATGCGGTTTCTTCTGATGAGATGCATAATATGACTTGTTATCGGTTGTTTAAAAATTACAAAATCAGGCTCCGTATTCTTTTACCGCATCCACAAATGCCCTGGCATGATCTACAGGCACATTGGGGGTGATGCCGTGACCCAGGTTGGCAATGTATCTCTTCACACCGAATCCATCAATCATTTCTTTTACTTCTTTTTTGATCTGTGGGATCGGCGCCAGAAGCTTCGCAGGATCGAAATTGCCTTGTATCGTGATATGGTCGCCCGCCATCTGCCGTGCCATTTGTGGCGTTATGCACCAATCTATACCTATTCCCGCCGCGCTGCTGCGACCTATTTCAGGTATGGCATACCAGCTTCCTTTGGGGAACAGTATTACAGGCGCATGATCTTTCAATGCATCTGATATCTGGAAGAGATATGGCTGCGCTATTTCTTTAAAATCTGCGGGGCTCAGCATAGAACTCCAGCTATCAAATACCTGTACCAGATCGGCACCGGCCTTTACCTGTGCTTTCAGGTAATCTATGGTAATATTCGTGATCTTCTGCAACAGCTTGTGCGCAAGAGCCGGCTGTGTAAAACAAAATTGCTTGGCCTTGTCAAACGACTTGCTGCCCTTGCCTTCTACCATGTAGCAAAGAATGGTCCATGGTGCGCCGGCAAAACCGATCAGCGGTACGCGTCCGTTCAGTTCACGAACAGTCATTTCTATTGCTTTGGTCACATAACCCAGACTCTCTTCCACCCCGGTAGTGATCAGTGCGTCCACATCTGCCTCTGTCTTGATGACATTGGGTAAAAGCGGCCCCTTGTTTTCCTCCAACAATACGGTTAAGCCCATTGCTTGTGGAATAACCAGAATATCGGAGAAAATTATAGCTGCGTCCACTCCAACCTGGTCTACAGGCTGTAGTGTTATTTCGCAAGCCAGCTCTGGAGTTTGAACCCTGGTGAAGAAATCGTACTTCTCCCTTAACTTAATATAGTCGGGCAGATACCTGCCTGCCTGGCGCATCATCCATACCGGGGGGCGCTTCATGTCTTCACCCCTCAGGGCCTTAAGTATCAGATCGTTTTGCAGTGCTTTCATAATAATATACTTTTCTATTTCTGTTCGCTAAAATAACTTACCGCCTGAGCCAGCATTCGCTTTTTGTCGGGCGAATCGCTTTTCACGATCTGGTTTCGGCTTCGGCTCCTAATTGCCTTTGCTGTCGTATCACCGATTGCGAAAAATATGGTTTCCGCTGAAGCCTCGTTGACCGAAAAAAAACTACGCACGCCGCTCGGGCTATAAAAAAGAACTGCCTGGTAGGTATGCTTACACAAAACCGGAGTTTCCACCGTCCTGTAAACAGGTATCTGCAGGAGCTCCACGCCTTGTTTCGTCAACCGGTCGGGTAATGCATCCAGCCGGGACATTCCGCAGAAAAATACGGCAGAACTCACACCAGCATTCAACACAAGTTCCGCAAGATCCAGCGCATTATCGGCAGTACCGCCTATCGTGACCCCGGCCCACAATTTCTTTACCGCTTCCAGCGTCGCCCGGCCTATGCAAAATACAGATTCAGGACGACAAACTTTTGCTGCCGGGCATTTTGCCACTGCACGAACAGCATTGGCACTGGTGAACAAAAAAACCTTTCCGTTACCCAGCGCGCCCTGTACTGCTTCTGCCGTACCCGGCGCTTCTATAAATTCAGTTTTGATAAAATCTTCGGCATCCACGATCACAGTGTGGCTACCGGCCCATGCCAGTAATTCGGGTTCGAGTACCTTGGTACTCAATATCCGCGCCTTAGTTTCCACTTTTAAAGCTATCTAAAATATGCTGTCCGCCTGCTTTAAGAATCTCCGTCGCGGCAAAACTGCCCAAACCGGCTGCCTCAGAAACTGGTACCGAGATCGTGATCTCTTCCTTTTCCCTACCGTCGGTTGAAAGCAGGTTCCCTCTGAAAATCAGTTGTTCACCGGCAATTTCCGCCAACGCACTGATAGGCGTAGAACATCCACCCATCAGGGTACGCAGGAAATCCCGCTCTATAAGGGTGCACAAGGCTGTATGCTCATCATGGAAATTCCCGCAGGCTTTCAATGCAAACTCATCGTCGGCACGGCAAACCACCATAATGGCGCCTTGGGCAGGAGCAGGAAGCATCCAGTCAAGCTCAATTGCATTTGCGGGACGCAAGCCAATACGCTCCAGACCGGCAGCAGCGAAAATAGCGCCATTCCAGTCACTCTCGCTCACTTTACGAAGACGTGTGTTTACGTTGCCGCGAAGGTTTTCAATTTTATCTTCCGGATAGCGGTTCAGCCATTGGGCTTTACGCCTTATGCTGCTGGTGGCTATCGTTCCGGGCTTGCCGGAGTCGTAAAAAGCAGTATTGTCTTTTGGCACAAGTAAGTCAAGGAACGAAGCCCTTGGCAGGACCGAGGCCTGCACTATCCCTTTGGCGAGCTGAGTGGGCACATCCTTCATAGAATGAACGGCAATGTCTATGTCGCCCTTCAATAAAGCGATGTCCAGCGCTTTTGTAAAAATGCCCTGTACGCCCAGTTCGTAAAGCGGAGTCTGGAGGTCAGTGTCTCCTTCGCTTTTTATGTGTACCAATTCCGCCTTGTATCCATAAGAATGGAGAAGGCTTTTCACTGTGTCGGCCTGCCATAGGGCCAGTTGGCTTTCGCGGGTGCCAATTCTGATGATCTTATCCATTGATCTCAATATAGTCGTTAATCGCTTCTATATAATAACATCCGGCCGTATTGTTGCGGCGGATCTTTGCTGCGAACGAATTTACTATTTTTTTGATAGCCTCTTCCTGGGTTGCATCCAAAGGAATGTTGTTTACCACACGGAAAGCCGGAGCTATATATATATCCCTGAGCTTTTCTTTTACTTCATTCATTACGGGAATATACTTGCGCATATTGTACCAGTCCATAAACTCTCCGATATGCTCTTCAATAATTGCTATTGCCTTTGGCACTTCGGCTTTGCGCATCTGTAGGGTTTCGTCCTTAATTTTAGACAAAAGGTCAACATCTACCAGAGTGATACCTTCGAGGTTGCGTGCTTCCACGTCCACATTGCGTGGTACAGAAAGGTCTATTACCAGTTTTGCGCCCAGATTTTCCAGGTCCTTGCTGAAGATCACCGGTTCCATGGCACCCGTAGATACCAATACTACATCGGCTTCAGCGATTTTGGCTGACAAATCAGCATATGGGGCCCAGGCAAGATTAAGTTCCTTGGCCAGGTTCACCGCTGTTTCCTCTGTACGGTTAATGAGGGTTATTTCTGTTGTGCCCAGATAGTCAACCAGGTTCTTGCAGGTTGCCCGGCCTATCTTACCGGTACCAACCAGCACTATCTTCTTATTATCTGCCTGTGTAAAATGCTCACGTATATATTGTACTGCGGCAAATGAAACCGAAACGGTGCCGCCACTAAGCTGCGTATTTGTTTTTATGGATTTGGCCGACTGATATACGCAATTGATAATGCGCTCCATGATACTGCCGATAAAACCCTTGCCTTTTGCATATTTTACCGAATTCTTGATCTGTCCCAGAATTTCGAAGTCACCCAAAATTTGTGAATCAAGACCAGCGGCTACACGAAACAGGTGATCTACTGCTGTAAGTTCATTCTTGATATAGGCTATTTCCTGAAGTGTGTCTATGTCACCCACTGTAACACTACAAATCAACTCCATAAGGTGCTGGGCGGTGTCTGCAAAACTGTATATCTCAGTACGGTTGCAGGTGGAAATAATGAACAGGTCTTTTATTCCGTAACCGGCAGCTCTTTCCAGTATCTTTTCATATTGGTCGCTATTGATCGCATACATTCCTCTAACAGCGGCATCGGTCTTCTTGTAGTTAACCCCAACCAACCAAAAATTCTGGATCTGCTGATTTTTTTGAGTGCTCATAACTTTATCAATTCTACATGACAAAGGTACCCTGACAAGCCCCAGCAGACTAATTTTCATGTCATTCGTTCGTCATTTTGCATCATGATGTTTATCAGCAAATTAGCAGTGATTTCGCGTGGTATTGTCACCAAAAAACAGGCGTTTTTATGAGCAGGATCATTGTTTTGTTTCATTAACAGTGAATTTACACATAACACCCACAAAACATTATACTATTTCAAAATCTAAGCACAATAAGTCATGACAAAAGCATGACAAACGGCTTTGTTTTAACAACAAAACAAAACGCCATGTGACAAAACAATAAACAGGAAAAAGTGGGAAAATCCCGAATTCGGGATCAACAGAAAATTCAACATTCCCGAAGGCAAAAGTGAAAAACTAGAGGTTTGTCTCAGACAAAATTGACTGCTCGTCAATATAGCCCGTATGTTGCCATACCAGGTTTCCGTTGAGGTAAAGTTCGAGATAAGGAATGGAAGAAATATTTTTCTCCTGTACCAACTCCGGATTGGCATCGGCATCTATTTTCAGCAGCGTCAGCTTATCTTTTTTCTTAGCGACAATAGATTCCAGTACGGGTGCCAGTTTCCTGCACGGCCCGCACCATGTAGCATTAAAGTCCACCATCACATAACCACCGGCAGATACTCGCTTTTTAAAATCGGCCATGTTCATACCTGCCACCGCAGTTGGCTTTGTTGCTTCAGATACTTCAACGGGCCTGTTAGATGCCTTCCATTTCAGTATGCCGCCATCCATATTGTACACTTCGCGAAAGCCCATTTCCTTCATTTTTTCAGCGGCGCTTCCACTCCTTCCGCCCGACAAACAATACACGAACACAGGCTTGCTACGGTCCAACTGGCCTATTTGCGCTGCGAAATCCGCACTACGAAAATCAATATTACGCGCACCCTTGAGGTGTCCTGCTCCGTACTCCAACGGCGTACGAACATCAATCAGCAATGCAGATTTTGTTTTTTGTTTCAGCAGTGATTCATATGCTTCCACACTTAATGTACGGTTGACTACAGCGGTGGCACTATGGCTCGTGGCAGACTTAGCTTTCTGTCCAAAAGATACCTGTGTGAGACCCAAACATAAGGCAGTGACAATACAAATTGTTCGTTTCATAAGCTCGTCTTTTGTTCAAAATTCAATACTTCCCGGCAAATACCCGATGTACTTCTAAAGCTATGCTATTTTACTTGAAAATTCAAAAAAACTTTGCCAAGTTGGTCAACAATGTCGCCGGCAACCATAGACTCCATACTGTGTACAGCTGCGGCCAAGTCTCCAGCCCGACCATGAATATAGACGCCCATCAGGGCGGCCTGGATCGGTTCGTAGCCCTGAGCCATTAATCCGGCAATAATTCCTGTCAGTACATCTCCAGAACCCGCGGTAGCCATACCCGGATTACCCGTTAGGTTATACCAGCATTCTCCCTCTGATGAAATAACTGTGGTGTAATGGTTCTTAAGTACGATATTGATACCATAACGCATGGCCTGAATGCGGGCGTGGTCAACTTGTATCATGGTATTGGTATTTTCTCCGAACAATCTTGCAAATTCCTTGGGGTGCGGAGTCAGAATAGAGTTCTTAGGAAGTCTGCCCAGGAGATCCTGATTTCCCGCTATAATGTTTAGTGCGTCGGCATCGGCCACGACGGGCGCTTTGCAAGTATCCAGGAATCCTGAGACTGCCTCTATCGTTTGCTGGTTCATACCAATGCCAGGACCAATGGCAATTGAAGATGCTTTTTGCCATCCCTCTATCCGCTCCAGACAGAATGCACCATTAGTGGTACACATAGCCTCTGGAACAGCGGTCTGCAATACCACGTAACCGCTTTCTGGCAGGTGCGTGGTTACCAGTCCCGCTCCTGCACGCAATGCAGCGCGCGAAGCCAGCACCGCGGCTCCCATTTTGCCATAACTGCCTGCGATAATATGGCAGTGCCCGTGATCGCCCTTGTGTGCATTGGGGTTGCGGGGCTTGTAAAATGCCCTGATATCCGCATCTTCAATGGTTTGAAACTGCGTATGGGTGGCATTAATAAAAGTACGGTCCAGCCCAATATCCAGAATATGAACGTTGCCCGTATAACGGCTAGACTCAGGATGCAAAAAAGAGCGTTTATAAAACTGGAAACTCAGCGTGGTATGCACCTGCATCAAAGAAGACTGTTCATCAGGCAGCAGATCGGCAGGAAGACCGCTTGGTATGTCGATGGCTATGCGGAAATTCGGTAGCCGGTTTACGCTGTCTATGAACGAAGCCAACCAACCGGTAACCGGACGGCTGAGTCCCGTACCCAGAATGGCATCTATCAGGATGATATGTCCTGGCAGATCGGTGATATAGGTATCCGGATTTACAACCGACACTAGTGAATCGTTGATCTGTTGCAGTCGCTCCAGGTTGGCATTACAATCGGGTGAAAGTTCGTCAGACAACTTCAGCACAAATGCCTTTACGGCATAGCCTCGCTGGTGCAAAATACGGGTCAGGGCCAGACCATCGCCGCCATTATTACCGTTGCCGCAAAGCACAACGAAAAGGCTATCTCTGGGATAATTGTCCTTGATCCAATTTGCGCAACGCGTGGCTGCGCGCTCCATTAACTCAACTGACGAAATTCTGGAAGCTTTGATCGTATATGCGTCACAGGCCTTTATTTGCTGCGCGGAAAATATTTTCATACCTCTAAAGTACCAAATCAGTCGAAATATTCATAATATCGAAGCCGAATATGCTCAGGAAAATTGTCGGGTGACCGACTGCAACTACTACTTAATCTGAAGCCGGTTCCGGTAGTTTGAAGCAGAATCCGTCCGCCCCAACTGTTCCCAGGAATTTGCGATAAACTTGTGCACCTCCGGGTACTGATCTGATATCGCCAGTGCGTGTTTGAAATACACAATAGCAGAATCGTACATGGCCATATTATAAAAACACAGGCCCTCGTTTTTCAGTGCATTCGCGTATTCCGGATTTATCCGGATTGCAGCCCGGCAGTAATACAATGCCTGCGGATATTGTTTTTTTACAAAATAAGCACCTGCTATAGAGTTGTTGACGACGGGATCGTTGGGATTGATCCGGTAAGCCAGCAAATTATGGACAAGTGACGAATCGTACTGGCCGGCAACGAAAAATGCGCTGCCAAGTTCGGTTTCAGCTACTGCGTATCCGGGTTGCAACAAACAGGCTGTACGCAGGTGGCTGATGCCCTCTGCGGTAGGATTGGGGGGCACCAAACCCTTGCTGAGCAAATCCTTTCCATTTGCCACCAGTTCATATCCCACACAGTATTGCAATCGGGCGTTTCGCGGATACTTTGCGAGGTCAGTACTGTACAGTGTATAGTTGTCTTTCCAGTCCAGATTTCGTGCAGCTGCGTACTTGCCCGAAAACAACAATATTGGCGCCAACACAACCCAAAGCACCGGCTTACCAAACCAGCCGGATTCGGTACGACCTATCATCCACCGCTCTGCCATCATTGCAAGCACAATACAGATACCGGCTGACGGAAAAAACAAAAACCGCTCGTTCATGGCCGACCCTACCAGGAAAAACAAGTTTGAAACAATGGATAACGTTACCAGATAAAAAACTATACCCAGCGCCCAGAAGTCTGCTTTGTTGCGCCTGAACCTGAAAAACGCCCAAAATGCCAGCGAAACATAAACAAATAGCGCGATCCAGGCTTCGGGATCGCCAGGGTCTGAAAAGGGTATGCTGTGCGCAGAGTAGTCGCATACCAGTGGATATGGGAACAATACCAACCGGAGATAATGTCCGAGAATAACCATAACAGTAGCAAACCGGACCGTGAAACCAGGCGCTGCAGCCAGAAAATTGTCTATCGGGCTGACAGGCTGAGCAATATTATGAGTAGTAACAAGCACCCAATGCCGCAACCCTAAATAACAAAACGAAACAAATGCCGCCCCAGCAAATATCCACAACCTCCTTTGGGGAGATCCCTTGCTGAAAAAACCAAAAATCAGCGGGACCAGCAAAGCCAAAGTAATAACGGTTTCCTTGGACAAAAATGCCAGGAACAGACTCACCAAACCTGCGGCAAATGCCGCTACCCCACCCTGACTATGAAAACGCAACCAGAACCAAAGTGCCAGAAAGCCAAAGAAAAAACAAAGCAGCTCATCACTACTTTTAATATTGGACACCACCTCTGTATGCACCGGGTGTACGGCAAATAACAAAGCTGCCACAAACGCTACCAACAGCCGGCGCGGCTCCATTAACCGCGACAGAAATAGAAAAAACACAATGACGCAGGCAGCGAAAAAAAGCACATTGAAAAAATGAGCCACCGAAGCATTGTTGCCCGCTATTTGATATTCAATCGCAAACAACACCAGAGACAAGGGCCTGTAAGTCTCGTTGGGGGACGTCATAAAACCTGCAAGATGGGGTGTGCGCCACAGCGATGGAATCCCGGCAAAACCTTGCTGCACAAAAGTATTTTTTTGAAATACCATTAGATCATCCATCACATAGCCATTATTCACACTATTGCCAAAGACAAAAAAAGACACGATGAACAACACCGCAACATAAAATATTTTTTTACCGGAATTTGAGACAACCTTTTTTTCTTTGCCTTTCTCGTATGAAACTCCTTGCGATGTTATTTTCCCGTGCGGGACATTTACCTGGCTCGTTTGTTTTATTTTCACTACT
>CAIYJV010000026.1 GCA_903926605.1 uncultured Bacteroidota bacterium | reverse complement strand
GCCATACAGACCCGTTAACGGACCGAACGAGGAACAACAAGGAAAAGATGTCCACTAGCCTCCAAATGCCTTAAACTCGAAAGTAATCACAAAAAGAAAGGCCGCATCTGTTCGATGCGGCCCTGTAAATTAAATGAGTACTGAATTAATAAACCCACATATCGTGTTCCTTGTTGAATATCTCGTCGGCTGCGCGCTGACCTTCGTACAAAGACTCCATTCTGTTGGGGTAAATTGAACTGTTGAAAAAGTCGTTGTTGAACGGATTTGAAACCTTGATGATCTTGCTGGAGAACATACGGCTCTCGAAAAACTCATCCCAGGTATAACGTGCAACGTCGTTAAGTGGATTTATCACCTCGTATTGAGACAAGTAATCACGGCAATCAGGATAGTACAACCAGAACATACTACGGGTAGCACGGAATGTTCCGTCCTCACCATACATATCCATCATGGGTGCCATGCCGGCAATACGTACCACCATTTTGCCCTCGTTGCGATCAAATATCCAGTCTTCCTTAACCCTGAATTTCGTTACCAGTTCGGGGTTGAAATCGGTATGTGTTACACGAAGCGAATAGGTATCCGTGGTCGGGTCATATACTTTGGCAGTATCGTCCTTACCAGCCACCATTGCAATGATCTGATCTTTTGTGAGCTCGGTGGTAAAACGGTCATCAATATTGCTATAAGCCTTGATTTTACCACGCTTAATACCATCCAGCAAAATTTCTATGAAGTAACCGCCACCGGTGTTTTCATCTCCAGCATACCTGAAACCAACGTTTTGCTTTTCACGGGTATCTATCTCACGCCAAACACGCTTTTTCCAAAGGATGTCTGCCTCACGAATAGGTTGCCAGTAAATAGGCTTGCTTATGTGCTGCACCCTATCCCAGGCACCATCAGGGGTACGGGAAGCCATCCATGTTTTATTCACGAACTGATCGCCCGAAGAAGAAAGAGGTTGGTCAACCGTACCGCTTTGAGCAAGCGCAATACTTGCCGACCCAGCCATTACTGTCGCCGTAAAAAATAATCTTGATAATTTCAGGATTTGCATATAACCCTTTATTTTTTGTAAAGTTAATTAATTAATCAACGTAAATATTATCGCAGGCAGCTGCCTGGTGGTACCATCGGGACCCTTAGCTTTAATACTTTCAAGGAAAATCTTATCTCCGGGTTTTGCACGCTGCATATACTTGCTTATATCGGCATTATCGGTGAATCTGCAACCTCCGGGTGAATTGACTGTAAATGGACCTACATATTCACCACCCTTTGGCATTACAGAGAACTGCATACTGGTAATTACGAATTTAGCATCGAAGTCAAAATCCTTAAGTTTCGCCATCGGAGCAATCTGAACCCTCCACAAACTGGCTTTGAAATTACCCCCAGCCTGATCGTTAACCACGGGCATAGGTGTTGGAATTTCCTTTACACGCAGCGGAATGGTAGAAATCTTCGAAGGTGCACCCTTGGGATCCTTCGACTTAGCATAAATATCTACATTCAGCGGATTAAAAGCATTAAATGTCTTGGTAGCTTTCAATATGAAATGTCCGTTAGAACCTTCCTGAGTAACGCCAGAACCTCCGGGGAACTCGAGGTACACATCTTCCACCGCATAACCGGCAGCGCTGATGGTAACAGGGTTGGGCACACCAATATACAATACGTTCATTTTGTCCAGCTGCATAGAAGCACCAGTGCTACCCACCACATAATCGAAACTCCAATCCTTGTTCAAATCGCCATTCTCGGTATGAAGTATGATTCGGCCTTTTACGGTCTGCAATCCGGTACCCTGGGCAATGGTTTCCCATGGCACTACACCGTCTTTTGCTTCTTTCTTCGTACCACCACCCTGTGTAATTGTTACTTCGGGTTTGTTACTCTTGTTGAATGCCGCAATGAGGATCGATGCTTCGATCTTATCGCCAGCAAGCGCATAAGAAGTCTTGGGTATAGCTATCGCACCAGTGGTATCGAACTTGATATCATGCAAGTGGGCCTCTTCAAAAAGTTGCTTCACTACAAGAGCCTCACTCGAACGAATGTCATTCTGGAATTTGGAGAATAAAGCCAGTGCCGCAATAGAAGGCATGTGCTCAAAGTTGCCTCTGTTCCAGTCTCCGGTTGGGTTGTTTTCATCCTTTGGAGCCGCGTCAATACGCAGTGGCATCAGTGGGCTGATACGACCTGAATCTTCAGGTTTCACAATACCCAACAAGAATTTCCTGAACTCCAATATTTTAGATCGTACAGTGTCACCACCCTTGCGATCAACGAGCAGCAACGTAGTAGCGTCTATATTATCGGGACGTTCCGGGAATGCCGTATCTTCTTTATTGTGCTCTCCTTTATCATAGCCACCGGCCTCCATTATCACCTTACGCTTCCAATCGTTAAAGAACTTCACCATTTCATCGGCCTTCTGTACCACCTGATCCGCCTTTTCGCGGTAAGGTCTTACTTTTTCAGCCTGGCCTGGTTTCTGTTCGTTTGCCTTGATCTCATTGTATAATTCAACGGTCTTCTGATCAATAGCTTCGTTAGATTTGTTGATACTGGAACTTAACGTCTTGAAGGCGTTAAGAATTTCATTTGATACGTTGAGGGCCAACAGTGCAGTCAAAACCAGATACATCAGGTTGATCATAATCTGCCGCGGCTCTTTAGGTATAGACATTATCTAAATTTTACTATGAGTAATTATTTTTTATCTGTACTTCACATATCAAGACTAGCGGCCCTGCATAGCAGACAGCATATTGCCGTAGATCTGATTGAGTGTAGTCAGATTCTTGGCAAGCATACCGATCT
>CAIYJV010000025.1 GCA_903926605.1 uncultured Bacteroidota bacterium | reverse complement strand
TTCTGCTGCTGAAAATGTTGTTGCCTGACAGGAAGCAGCCCCCGGCAGGGTTTTGGTTTTTTCTTTTACTGTTGCGTACTCATAAAATGCTTCTGGTGTGCGATGACCAAGGGACTGGTGTTGCCTTTGATGATTGTAAAAGCGAAAGTACCAATCCAATCCCTGATACAAACTTACACCATCTTCATATACATGAAGGTAAATATGCTCATATTTCACTGTTCGCCATAGCCGCTCCACAAAAATATTATCTATTGCCCTTCCTTTCCCATCCATGCTGATTGTTATTCCTTTGCTTTTTAGCATACTGGTAAATACCTCGGAGGTAAACTGGCTGCCCTGATCGGTATTGACAATGCACGGAACACCATGTCTATTGGTCGCTTCTTCCATGATGCCTGTACACCACTCGGCACTCATGGTGTTACTCAAACCCCAGCCTACCACGTAGCGGGAATACAGATCTATAACAGCACACAGGTACATAAAGCCGTGCTTCATAGGGATGTAAGTGATATCTGTAGCCCATACCTGATTACTGTGCCATATCTCTAACCCTTTTAGCAGGTATGGGTAGATATGATCGCCAGACGATGGAAATGTAGTGCGTGGCGCTCTGTATATAGTCTGCCAACCCATGGTTTCCATCAGACGCCGGGCTCTTTTCCTGTTTACCCGGTACCCTTTATCAGATAGCCAGGCGACCACACGCCTTGTTCCATAGAAGGGTGTCTGCGAATATTGTTCATCCAGTAGTCTTAAAATCGCCAAATCCTCCTCTCGTTCCCCGTGGGGCCGGTAATAAAACCTACTTCTGTTGACCCGCAAAAGCCTGCATTGGGCTGATATGGTTAAACTCCGGGTTTCTGTCTCTATCATGGCCTTTCTTTCCATTATTGGTCTCAAAAGAGCTTTTTTTTAAGAAAATCATTCTCCACTTTTAGCTGCCCGATCTGAGCGTACAGTTTCTCTGTATCCGGCCCATCAGATTTACCATCAGACTCCTTCATATCAAAAACACCTGATGCCTTGGATAGAAATTCTTTCTTCCAGGTCGTAATCTGGTTAGGATGAAGCTCATAAGTCTTTGCCAGAAACTCAATCGTCTGACGCTCTTTAAGCGCCTCTAATACTACTTTGGTTTTGAATTCTGCCGTGAATTTTCGGCGCGTTTGCTTGATCATAATTATGGTAATTTAAGATGAAAAATCTATCTTAACTACCTGTCCAGTTTTTAGGGACCATCATACTTTTTTGTACCAGTGGCAATTGCACACGATATTTATGTATACCGGCTTGATTCAATTACTGGTTTATTGGACCCTGTTCATAGCTTTCCAAACCAACCTGATCATGATCCTGTAAGTGGTAATCCAAGCGATTTCATATTCCAATCGCCATATAACGCAATACCTGGTGAATATTATTTTTATTATTATCAATCAGGGCACGGTCCCGAAACAAGTGTTCCCTACTTACCAGATATAATAGGCATTGTGGTACTAATACCCAAAATTGAAAATATTGCAATTGTCGCGCCAGAGATTTGCTCTAGTTTTAGTAGCAGTCAATATAATTTTTCACTAGTTAGTATCCCGCCAATTGTTGACCTAGTTCCAAAATCGAATTATTTTGTATTACCTTCAGTTGGCGGCGGCTGCGAGTTTAAGACTCCTGAAAATTAT
>CAIYJV010000024.1 GCA_903926605.1 uncultured Bacteroidota bacterium | reverse complement strand
TTTTGGCAGCAGGTATTATTTTGGCGTTGATAGTCGGACTTGCACTTATTTTCATATTCGCAGTGGTCGTCTTTTTTTCACTAAATATTGTCACTGGCAAAAAGCCTAAAAACATGGGTGCCACCTTTGTCGGCGCTATTTTTGGAGGAACTTTCGGCGTTATAGTGGGATTCCCTTACCTTTTATTAGTTTTTGGTTCTGTAGTCGGCTATTATTTATCTCCGAGAAAACAAAAAGAATAAAGCTTAAAACAGACTGCTCTTCACTCCAATGTTCCGGACGAAATAGGAACCGGCGATTATCATTTTCTCAATATCGATATCGCTTACTTTCTGGGGCGGAATTTTATTCGTTTTGTTGGTAATGAGCGTGGGCTTGTACTGGATATACTCCAGAACCGCTATTGCATGGGTTTAGGTTTAATCTTCCCTTTCCGCATCTGATGAAGCAGGTGGTATTTTAGCCACACATAACGAGTAGTAGCCCAGGCGATCTCGAATCCAGCTTTGCCGTCCAGAAATCCCAGGAGCAGGACATACATTTTGAGAAAGTTGAACACCGGTGAAAAAAACCGTTTCACAAAAGACGCATCCTTGCCATTTTGAAAATACTTTTCGGCGTTGAGAGACGCGTAGCGGTTGGTCTTTTCGGTATTCTGACTGGCATTCCGAACCGGGAAGTGCTTTACGAAACCCGAAATTATTTTTTGTGCTGTACCCTCGCCAGTTAGCACTTCATGCACGGGAGACAGGTCCCAGGATACGCGGGCTTTATGATACAGCCTGAAAACCTTGTCCCTGCCCCACTCGCCAAAAAGGATCTTCCGGCCCATAAAATAATTCTGCCGTTTGAATCCGTAAATAGCCCCATTTGCATGCGCATCCAGTGCCTTGATCGAACCGACCAGATCCATGGTTATTCGTTCGTCGGCATCAAGGGCAAGAACCCAGTCGTAGCGCGTCTGTGCGGCGCCCTGATTTCGCGCATCACCAAAACCATTCCAAACTATGTTCAGGATACGTGCACCTGCCTTATGGGCTATAGCAACGGTATCATCCGTACTGCCGGAATCTATCACGACAATATCGTCGGTTAGCATGCGTGCGCTGTCTACGCAGGCACCAATATTGGCCGCCTCGTTGCGCGTGATAATAATAACCGATACTTTGTCCATTTCGTGCTTGTGTCGCAACGACAAAGGTAGCCCTTTGGTATCAACTCAATGGTTAAGATGCTGGTCGAGCCCAAGTGTGGCCCATATTTTTTTGCTTTTTTCAGCTTCTTCCACCATTTGTATATTTCGCTCGTCGTTTGCGCGGCTTTGAAAGGCATGATACATGTGGAAACCTATGGCCCCGAATTTGATGGACTTCTTACCCACTCCGTTGTTAAAAAGCCGCACTGCAAGATCGCTGTCTTCCCTTCCCCACCCTATGTAGGTTTCATCGTATCCATTCACCGCCAACAAGTCTTCTTTCCAAAAAGACATGTTGCAACCCCGCACCTCCTTTACCTTGTCAGGGCTTACCCGGTAGCGGTGGGCCATAAAATCCATTAGGAAGGGTATGCGGCGGCGGTTCATATTATTCTTACCACGTATAGCATCTAGATCAAAGGGTCTGGGATCGGAGAGCGACAGGAATTTTTGGGTAGAGGATTCGTCTGCCAGAAAACGGCTACCATTGAGGAAGTATCCCGGCTCTACCAATAACAGATGATCGTGTACGAACTCAGGATGCAGGATCATATCCTGATCTATAAAAATAAGGTATGGATAGCCTGAGTACTGAATGGCGATATTACTGATGCGTGTTTTGCGTAAGCCATTGTCTTCCTGAGTAACAAAGTGCAGCGACACCGGAAAAGACTTGCTGATCTCTGCTACCATTTCGCCTACGCCGGGTTTGCTGCCGTCGTCGGCCACGATCACCTCTTTGGGCATCACGGTTTGCCATGCAACGCTCTTCAGGCATTGACGCAAAGATTCGGGCCAGTTATAACTACTGATGACAAGTGTACAGTTTTTGTGTGCAGGCATAGATGGGGATACTAGTTCCTGGAGAGGGTTTCGATGGCTTTTGAAAAATGAGTGATGTCTGCCTGTTGGGTGTCCCAGGAACACATTAACCTTACCTCGTGCGTACTATCTTTCCACACATAGAATGGGAAATGTTCCTGCAACGGCGCATACCATTGGCGTGGGATCTCTGCAAAGACGGCGTTTGCCTGCACGGGTTTTGTAACCCGAACCTCCGGAAAGCGCGATAGTGCATTGAGCAGCAGCCCCGCCATTTTATTGGAATGACTGGCATGACTGCGCCAGACTTCATTTTTCAGCATAGCTTCGAACTGCGCGGCGATGAAACGCGTTTTTGAGGCCAGTTGTATCACTTGTTTATGTTTGAATGGCGTATGTACCGCCAGCGCAGGATTGAATACCACTACGGCCTCGCCGAACATCATGCCGGCCTTGGTTCCGCCAAGCGACAAAATATCCACGCCTGCGGCAGAGCTAATATCACTAAGCCCACAGCCCAGCGATGCCGCTGCATTAAAAAACCGGGAACCATCCATGTGCAGGTACAAGCCATGCTCGTGGCACAGGGCAGCTATTTCTTTTATTTCCGCAGGGGTGTACACAGTGCCATATTCTGTGGCCTGTGTGATGGACACCAAGGTGGATTGCGCATAGTGCACATCGCCCTTGCGAATGAGGCGTTCCCGCAGTGCCGCCGGTGTCAGTTTGCCCGTAGCATCGGCCGGTAAGGGGAAAAACCTGCAGCCTGTAAAGGTCTCGGGTGCCGAAGACTCGTCGTTGTATATATGAGAAGTATCGGTGCAAATCACGGAATTGAAGGATTGGGTGGCACTGCTGATACTGAGTATATTGGCCCCTGTACCATTGAACACAAAAAAAACTTCAGTCCCCGCGCCAAACAATTCCCTGAATAGGTCCACGGTGCGGCGCGTGATCTCGTCGGCACCGTAGGAGCGCGCATGACCGGTATTGGCGGCTTGCATGGCCTCCATCATTTCCGGTAACACCCCCGCATAGTTGTCGCTCGCAAAACTCTTCATCTGTATAATTTGGCACTAAAATTAATGGTTTTCGTTACTTTAGTGATAATTTTCTGAACTGATGAAAAAAGCCGTTTTGCTCGTCGGACTTATGTTGGTCGCAGCCCATGGTTTTTCTCAGAAAACCATACCGATCCGCAACCTCTGGACGCGCGCCCAGGTTCACATACTTTTCAAGGAGTACAAACTATCGTTTTCCGTAAGGGATTTAGACAGGGCTATTGAGCTGGCCAATGGAATAGGTGAATTTACATACGGAGTAAAAAGCGGTTTGGACACCGCCAAAGACCATACCATAGAGCTTTTGAACGATTTGCATACGGAATACCGCATGGAACTGGAACCCATGATGCAAAACTGCATCGGTACCTTCCTGCTTACGAAGGGGCTTGTTGTGGTAGAAAACGCGAAACACAAAAAACTGAAGGCCATTTTAATGGATTATGAGGATGCCGATACCGGAGAGACCGACATATATATCCATTTTTACGACCCTACAAACCACCACCTGATATTTTCGGGCAAAATGCCCATAAATATGTACAACCAGGACATGGGTATTGACTATTACTAGCTTGTGGACTTTTTAGGTTTCTTTTCTTTTCCCGTTTCACCTCCAACCCAGTATTCCTTCATCAGGTCACCCACCCATTCGGGCTGGCGAATGTCGTGCTCGGTGCGATACTCTTTAAAAACCGGTTTAATATCCAGCACGGGCGTGCCATCTATGGCATCCAGATTACGCACCACCAGCACTTTGCCCTTACGACCGACAAGCTCGACGGTACATAGGCCTATCCTGTTGGGCCTGTCTTTCTTACGTTGTGCAAATATGCCACAGTCGGGATATTTAGGATTGCCCCTTGGGCGTCCGGAAAATATTATGGTGTCCTCGGGTACCTGGTCGAAAAAGTAAAGTATCTCGAGATGGGAAAAATCTTCTATGGCATTTAATGCGCTTTCCGGTATGTCTGCCTCCAATTCTATTTCGGAGGTGATACTACCCCAGTTATCGTCAATAGGTTCATTGCGGCTGTTGCGCACCCTGGCAATAGCGCGTACAGTGAATTCTTCAGGTCCTGTCTGCGCGGTAGCTTCTGAGGGCGCACCCATGGAATAGAGAAAGAACGTCTGCCCTTCCGGTGTCGCAAGGTGGGCGTGTCCCGGCATGGTGTCGGAAATACCGGCCAATCCTTTTTTGCGCAATGCGGCAACCTTTTGCACCATGTTGGTGGCGAAATAGGTAATCGCCGGTTTGCTGAACTCAGTAGTTTGGTGCAGCCCAACAACCATACGCCCATCTGTGGCAATAGCCCACGGATAAGGTGCGTCGAACTGCGACACCTTATCATAGCCGAGCGCCTGCCAGAATTGAAGTGATTTAGCTAGTGCTGTCACAGGTTGTGCAAGCTCGCCAAACATGCCAATAGCCTTGTTCGGATACTTCGCAGGATCACCCATATCCTGTGGCGACATCTGTGCCATTGTTTTTCCACCGGGTTGTTTGAAACCACCGGGCGTTGCCACAAAAGTTACGGTCATGCCATCCGGACTTTCGGTGACCGCCCGTTTCAGCATATCCTTTTTAGTCGGTAGTGAAGAAAAAATGATGCCTTTTCCCATTAGCTCTGTAATAACCGAATCCAGATCGGAAACATAATAAGTAATGGCGATATAGGGCTTATCGTCTTTGCGAAGCATGATGAGCAGTACCCCATCGGATACCTGAATCCAGGGAAAAGGCCAGTCGGCACGCATGACCTCTTTGAATCCTAGCAGTTTGTATACAGCAAGCGATTTTTCAAGATCGGGAGTATTAATGGTAAGTGCGGAAACAGCGGTTTTGAGTACGGACATGGTGTAAAATATTAGCAATGCTAAGGTAGGGAATAAGGGGTGCAGATTATAGCTGCTATATTTTAAGTCAAATTTCGTGGTACCGAAATTTCATCCGAGAAAACTATTTACAAAAAAAGCGAAGCACATCTCTGCACTTCGCCTTTTGAAAAATTTTAAAACAGGATCAGATCAGCTTGGATATCTTTTTGTCGAAAACACCCTTGGGGGCTGCGCCAACCTGTTTGTCTACTACCTGACCATCCTTGATAAAGAGTACACAGGGGATGCTGGTCACTCCGAATTCGATGGAAAGGTTTGGATTCTCGTCCACATTCACTTTGCCTACATTCACGCGGCCTTCATATTCTTTCGAAAGTGCGTCTATGATTGGGCCGAGGGCCAAGCATGGGCCACACCAGGGAGCCCAAAAATCTATAACGGAAGGCTTAGTCGCCTTGATCACTTCAGCTTCAAAATTTGCGTCTGTAAATACTGCTGCCATTGTAAAATAATTTTAAATTGTTTGTACGCAAAGGTAACTCCTAAAACCGCATCTGCACATAGAAACCTAAAATACCACTATAAGAAATTGTGTGGTTTATGCACAGGTTTTGAACAATACATTAAAAACAAACAACAAATAAGTGACTTATTTCTCTCCTAAAATCTCACCGGCACGATGCAACGCATCGTCCATAGTAGTGGTGATATTTGCTTTACCGATCCGGAAGAGCAGCCGGTATCGAGCCAGCTCTTGTATCACCTCCTCGCTGCGCACTTCCGCCAATATCAGCTTTATACCCTGATGCTGGCATTCATGTTCCACTTCCTCGAGGGTACGCGCGCCAGTGGCGTCCATAACCGGCACATGCCGCAT
>CAIYJV010000023.1 GCA_903926605.1 uncultured Bacteroidota bacterium | reverse complement strand
GGTTCTATTGTCATATTCATTCTTGGGTTGGAAATGATCCTGGGCCTTGAGTTCTTTAAACACGAGAAAGATGCAAAAACCAGTACGCTGGTACCGGTAGCGTTCCCGCTCATCGCAGGTTCTGGTACGCTTACTACCATTATGTCGCTCAAAGCAGCCTACCAGTTTTATAGCATTCTTATCGCCATACTCATCAACCTTATCATTATTTACATTACCCTCAGGTCGGTAAATTTTCTGGAGAAAATTCTGGGACCGTCCGGAATTGCGGTGGTAAGGAAATTTTTTGGCGTCATACTGCTTGCAATAGCGGTAAAGATATTCCGCAACAACATCGGCGTCCTAAAATAATACGGTTATGCTCAATGATATACTCCAGATTGCAAACAAATATGCTACGGGTCTCGGCCATGTAGTGAAGCGCAGAACAGACTGGCTTGAAAAACATCAGTTGGTTATGGCACGGCTCAAAGAGATAGCCGACCACCTGAACGCGAACACGCTGTACAAACAACCTTTTTACGTAGACAAGTCGCACGCATTCAACGAAGAAATAAACGGCACCTGCAAACAAATACCCTCGGTAACCTTTCGAACTGGCGATATGCCCATGCTGGTCACGTTCCGAAACAATGCCGGAGACCATAAAGAATGGCTGGAAGAGGGGTTCCGAATTACATTTTCGCCTACCATCACCGGTCAGATCGTGGTGCTATTTCATCCGCACTCCAGCAATCTGGATGAAACCCAACCTGAATACAAAACCATGGCGGTGATATCTGAACCAGACCAGGTGACGGTCGACGTAATAGATCAGATAATTGCTAAAGGAATAGAGTTCGCATATTATACCTCATTCACCGGTGTTGCGGAAGCCAGACCTGAGAATGACGGGGTACAAAGCCGTCCGAATCCGATAGGTTTCAAGAAATACGAAAGCACAGAGAAAGCAAGTTAAAGCAGCAAATAAGTTCAGGGTTACCTTACCTGCCTTCGGTATAATCCCCAGGCTACGCCGGCAAATACCATATTGGGTATCCAGACAGACAAAAACGGGCTCAGATTGCTCTTGGTGGCAAATGTAGTGCCGGTTTGCAAAAACATGATGTATACGGCACTGATCACGATACCCAGTGCGAGGTGAAACCCGCTTCCGCCCCGAATCTTTTTACTTGCTATACACACGCCAATTATTGTTAGAATCAGAGCTGCAAAGGGCTGTGCAGATCTGCGTTCCTTCTCTACGAAAAAAGCGTTCAGGTTTTCCCGCCCTTTCAGTTGCTCATTAGCTATAAATCGATTCAGTTGCGGGGTTGTAAGACCTTCTTTTATGGCCTCATTTTTTATCAGGTCGACCGGTAAGAACGGATACTTCTCGTCCATACTGGCTATATGGCGAATTTGTTCCGAAGCCGTGTCGTTGGTGCGGATCACCACATTGCTCAGGTGCCAGGATTTTTTTACAGTGTCGTACACGATCCAGTCTGCCATGAGCTTTTCCTTGAGCAACGTGCCCTGAAAACGCTCCAGGGTAAAATGGCTGCCCTGTCTGCTGGCATTGTTGAACGACTGCATGTAGATGTAGACATTTTTGGAAATGCCGAGGTGAATATTGTCTCCGGCAGAAACATAGTTGTTTTCGTTGATGTAGGTATCTTCAAACCTGACCCTGTCTTTGTTGGCCATCGGTATAAGATAATGATTGGCTATAAGCGAACCCAGGCACAGGGCTCCCCCACCCACAAGGTAGGGCCGCATGAGCCGGGGAAAGGACACTCCAGCCGCCAGCATAGCAATGATCTCCGACTTATAGGCCAGCTTGGACGTAAAGAAAATCGTGGAGATAAATAGGAACAACGGGAATAACAAAGCGGTAATGTGCGGCACGAAATCGGCATAATACATGGCTATCTCAGCTGTTGGCACCTTCTTGCTCACAAAATTGTCGACCTTCTCCGAGTAGTCGATTACGCACGATATTACCGCCAGGATCATGATGGCAAAGAAAAAGGTGCTCATGAACTTGCCAATCACGTACCAATCCAGTTTTTTCAGCGTCAGATTGCTCCACCTGAATTTCTGTTCTGGCATTTGTAATGCGGATTCCGGGTTCTTATTCGCGGCTTCTATGGGCATTCTGGGCTGGACGCGGAGTCCGTAATTTCTGTATATTTAAAAAAGTGCCACACCGGGAAAGTGTGGCACGTATAAAAGCTATTTGATAGTCTATCTTTTCAGTTCATCCCGGTGTCTACAGGGAAGATTACTGCTGCACATACTTCACCAGGTCCGAGAGTGCTTCTTCGCCACGCATATACTTACCAATGATCTTGCCACTGGGGTCTATGAGCATTGCCTGGGGAATGGACTGTATGCCATAGAGCGTTGTAACAACACTCCTCCACTGTTGTGGATTCAGGTCGCTCATGTGGTAAGGCCATGAAAGTTTGTCGTGCGCTATTGCGTCCACCCAGCGGTCTTTACGCATATCCAGCGAAAAACTCACTACGGTGAAACCATTTTTGGCGCCCTTAAATTTCTTGGCAGAGAACTCGTTATACAGGTTCACCAAGCCGGGATTGGACGCACGGCATGGTCCACACCAGGAAGCCCAGAAATCGAGCAGGATAAACCTTCCCTTGTTGATCTCGGACAACTTGATAACCTTGCCTTCCGGATTTTCGTAAGCCAGATCCGGTGCTTTCTGACCAATTTTAATAAATTGGTTCTCATATTGGGCGCTTGCGCTGTTTACAACACAAAAAGCTAACGCCAGAGTAGTGAGTATTTGTCTCATATATCGCTAATATGGTGTAAATATAGTTCAAATTCCGGTGTCATAAATAGGCCGTGCGTATGTACAGGCTTTTTAACATTTTACCAGTATTGGCAGTTCGTCTTAAAATTCAATTGGAAATGACTATTCCTTCAATTGTTTTGCGGATATTCGCTTTCTAATTAGTCTGTATGGCTGCTACACGGTATGTTGCATTTCTGAGGGGCATTAATGTCTCGGGGCATAAAATCATTAAGATGGAAGATCTGCGATCCATGTTTGCGTTGCCCGGAATTTCTGACGTCAAAACCTATATACAGAGTGGCAACGTACTTTTTTCAAGTACACAGTCCGACGAGTCCAAACTCACAAAAAAACTGGAAGACCATCTGGAAAAACAACTTTCTTACAGGGTCGCAATTATTTTGCGGACCATGGACCAGTTAATGGCAACCATAGAACAAAACCCGTTCACTCCCGAAACCCTGCCTGCAGGAGATAACCGGAAACTGAGCGTCACATTTCTGCAAACCACGCCAGATCCGTCCAAAGTGCAAGACTTGCCCACGCAGTTCGGTCCGGATGAATTGAAAGTGGTAGGGCGCGATGTGTACATAATTTACAAGGCCTATAGCGACTCCAAACTGTCGAATGCATTGATCGAAAAAAAACTGGGCGTTGCAGCAACCACACGCAACTGGGCGACGATAAACAAAATGACAAAACTTTACCCTAATGTCTAAAAGCTACCTGCTGATGCATTTCAGAATTTTCTTGCTGGCCACGATTTTACTTTTTTCTTTTTCTCTGAGGTCTTTTGCAGCCTTTCCGGTACACGGCGGTGGTACTTATGGACAGATCAAACTAAAACCTGACCAGGCACCATCAAGCATCAGGTGCAAGCATTCACCCTACCTCAATGACGACCATGGTACAAATCAAAAACATTACTCATTTGGCATAGCCCTCCTACTGGCCTGCCCTTTATTTCCGTTGGCGATTTTGGGTTTACATGATTTTTACCTTGGGTACAAATCCGAAGGAAATACACATTTAACACTACTGGCCGCAGCAGTCGTATTCGGCACAATTGGCTTGCTTGCATATGTGGGTACTATTTTGCTTGCGGAAAGTGTTATTTCTTTATTGATCTATGGCGCAGCGATAGCCTATGAAGTAAACAACATTTGGGCGATCGTAGATTTTTTTAGACTTATTTTTGGTTCACTTAAACCGGCAAGTGGATACTGGGCCAACGAAATGCCTTATACCGGATCCAACAGAACGAGAAATACCCACTGAATTATATTTATTCCACCCTTTAAGACTGCACTAGCGAGCAACAGAAAACGCATTCCTTCATAGCAAAATTTTGACTTATGGACACCAATGGCCATACTGGTTTTCTCCCTTTAAGCATTGCTCTGGTGATTTATTATGTCGTTGGTATCGTTTTTTTCTCGTGGTTTTTTTACAGGGCTGCAAAAAGAGTAGTACGGGAAATTAAAGTCTTAAAAGACAAAGGTGCCCGGTCTGCAAATTGGATTGTTTTGACACTTGCTTTCCTTTTTGTGGCTGGCTTTATAGTAAGCCTTGTCAGTGTGCTGTTTGGGGGCGGTGACTAAGGCGGCTTGGTGGACAGGCAAATGATTAAAGCAGAGTACTTGAGTAATTTCAAAATCAAAACATAGCAAACGGCATATTTTTTATGGTAGTATTATATAATACAATAACTGCTATGGGATTTATGGCGTAAGATATACGCCCCCTTGCCGGTATTCCGCAGGGTTTCCTCCCACTTTTACATAGACCGGGAGATTACTGCAACAAAAACGATTTGC
>CAIYJV010000022.1 GCA_903926605.1 uncultured Bacteroidota bacterium | reverse complement strand
TTGTTCAACACACCTCCATTGTTTGTAAAATCTCCTGTCAGTGCGAGTGTAAAAGCTCCCGGCGTGAGTTGGCTGGAGTTGGCAAGTGTTACTGATCCGGTTACTGTTTTTGAGGCCAGCATATTTACAGTGTATGCACCAAAGCCACCCTTGTCAATAATTACGTTTCCGGTAAATGATGCCGGCCATTCGGTAGTAGTTGCATTTACACTGCTCGTTGCACCATATCCACGATAGATCAGGTTGATACCGCTACCGGAATAAGTTGGAAGGGATCCAAAAGTACCCTGATCCTTTACCACCGAAGAACCAGCCGCCATACTAAGTGCAGAAGTCAATGTAAACTGTCCGGTTTGCAAAGTCACCGAATCGCCCGACGGAATTGTAGTTGTCCCGGAGCAGTTGAGTGTAACCCCTGTGCTACCTGCTGTGTTGGCCACCACCAAATCGAAAAATGTAGTCGGAACACCGGTAATACTTTGTACAGATGAACCGTTAAAAATCACTTTACCATTTCTCGGAGTAAACGTGCCTGCGGTATTGATCCAATTACCGGAAAGCGAAATATTGTTTGAATAGGAACCTGCGTCCAGCGTACCGGATGTAAGGGTGACTGACCCAAAACCGCTCGAAACAGAGAGTGTTTTCGCACCGCCAAGAGTAATAGTTGCCAATGGCTTATTGATGGTTACGTTACCGTTCATGGGGGATGGCCATTCGTAGCCAGTGGTAACTGAAAGATTATTCACACCAAGATTTGTGTAAGCAAGGTTTACACCCTGTCCAGCCGAAGAAGGATAGGTAGGTGCCGCTGCAAAAACTCCATTATCTACATTGATATTCGCTCCGGAAGAAATAGTAAGATTTGAAAGATTCAGCGTGCCGTTTTCCAGATTCAAAGAACCTGAACTGATTGTGGTGGCATTGGTACTGGTTAGTGTTATTCCTGTGGATGTATTGCATGTCAATGAACCTGGTGACACTAGGTTAATAGATGGGAAAGTACTACCTGTAACCTGATTTGAGGAAGCGTTGAAGACATAATTGCCGCTTGTGCTGAATGTAAGTTTTGCCGCGGAGAAATTGTAAAATACATGCGCTGTGGAGGTTGAAGCGGTATTGACCATCCCAAGTGGATCTCCAACGATCAGCGTACCGCCGTTAGCGACTGTAAAACCACCCATGTAGGCAGCGCCCACCGTAAGATCCCGCAGCAGAATACCATTGGGGATACTTAAGGAACCTCCGCTAGCAACTGTCATGGCAGTAAGTGTACCAGAAGTATTGTAATCATAATAAGGAGGGAAAAACTGTCCGGATGAACTTTGTATTTGGTATGCGCCGTTGAAGGTAAATGTACAAGCGCCACCTCCATATCCTGAACTATAAAAAAAAGGTTTTGGTGATGCTTGTGTTCCACCCATAAAGTTAAACTGACCACACTTTCCTCCGGTTAGCGGAGTGGTTGATCCACTACCAACCCAAATCTGTCCATTATCTTTAATAGTATCGTTTCCATACAGGTAAATGTTCAACGTAGGATTCTGGGCTGTTGTCGCGGAATTGGCAACCAAAAATTCGGTGGAGTTGCACAATGTGAAATTACCGTCCACATATATTGTAACCGGCTGACAAGATGCAACAGTGCCAATTTTAACAAGACCGTTCGTACCCAAAGTGCCCGTTCCTGCGCACCGAAGGTAACCCTGGATCCCAAACACGTAAGCGGTAGATCCGGATACTGGAAAGGTCACGGTGCCGGTGGTATTAAACAAAAGGTTGCCGTAATAATATCCGGTACCATGGCCCCCCGAAGAACTTACAGTAAGAGGCAAAGTATAGCTTGCAGTACCATCCAGTATTAATGTACTGTTTGAATTTAAATTACCTAGCGTGTAGCCAGTAAAAGTCGCGTTGTTCACGTCCAGTGTGGCATTGGCGAGTACATTTACAGTAACAGAAGCAGAACCACCGGTAAGCGTAAACCCAGACGGAATCACAAAGATCATAGCGTTGGTACCATCTCCGATGTTCACAGTACCCAAACCGGTAAAACTTCCGGAAAGCGTGGGTTTTGTGCCATTGGTGATATTCCAGACGTTTGTTCCTGTAAATGCACCCGGGCTCGACCCTCCCGAACCACCAGTAGGATCTGTGGTCCAGTTGGTCAACACACTGAGGTCCAGTGAAGTTCCTGCCTTTGAATAGTAGGTTGTAGCATTACCATTCACAGCACTTAGCAGTGCCAGAAACAAAAAGAAATTGAACAAAACAAAAACTCTTCGGAGTGACGACATCCGAACAAGATTAATTCGCGTATCAGCCGCCATCCGTGAGCTTGTCCGCATGTTGTTAATCTTCGCTGAACAGGTCATTTCTATTTTTTTCATACGCATTTTTATTTAATTATCTATTAATAAATTGTAATTATACTACTGACAGTAACACCATGAGTGCAACCGGAATTCTTTAGAAGACTTTTAACGAGCCAACTCCAAAAATATACATCTGCAACATCCGCTGATGCCTGCCAAAAGCAGGTAACTAAACCTTAGATTAACCTAAAGTTACGTTACTATTTTTTAACTACACGAATTTTTTTTTCTAAAAAAAATTTTTTTTTACTTATTTAACCAACTATTAATCAAGTTTAAAAAATAGATTCCTCTTGATTAAAGCTCAATATTTTGCTTTTTATATGTTTATATATTGTATTTTTTATGTTTCTAAACAATAGATCCAGCGAATACGCAATTTGAATTGAAAAAAAAATAATCACAATTCTCTAGATATAACAAGTTCGTGACAAATAGGTGCCATTCTACCACCTATTTACATACTTAAAATCTTAACGATCTAGCTTGAAACCTAAAATCGCTGAGTTTCGCAGCGCATTCAAACAGACAATTCCGGTTTCATATTTCGCCTTCAGTGGCTCTACCCTACTCCTTTTAAAAAACACAGTGCATTATTCGGCCCTCAATAAACAATATCCAATACCGAAATCGTAAGAAAATCCGTGCCACTTACTTTTGAAAGCTCACCTAAAATGGTACAAATTGTGACGTTATAAACCAATAACGCTGATTACAGTTTCAATCTAAACCCCTGCAAAGGACCAAGTAAAATTGGCGATTGAGTGCATAATTTGAAATGCTTAATCTACTTTTCAGGGTGCAGGTTCACTATTTTGTGTAATTTAGCGTTCGAAACAAAATCCACTACAATGAGTACGATAATAGATGTAATTGCCCGTCAGATTCTGGACAGTCGCGGAAACCCAACAATTGAAGTTGACGTACATACTGAAGACGGTGCCGTAGGGCGCGCTGCGGTTCCCAGCGGAGCCAGCACCGGTAAACACGAAGCCATGGAATTGCGGGATGGCGATAAAAAACGCTATCTGGGCAAGGGTGTAATTAAAGCCGTGAACAATGTAAATGATATGTTGGCTGGAGAATTATATGGCTGCGACGTTACCGATCAGCGCGGTATTGACCAGATCATGCTGGACCTGGACGGAACGTCAAACAAATCGAAGCTTGGTGCCAACGCCATTCTTGCAGTGAGTCTTGCTACTTCGCGCGCTGCAGCAATGGCAGTAGGACTGCCGTTGTACCGATATGTAGGAGGTTCTAACTCGCGTACACTGCCTGTACCTATGATGAACATTCTGAATGGTGGCGCACACGCTGACAATAAAATTGATTTTCAGGAATTTATGGTTATGCCGATCGGAGCAGAAACTTTCAGTGAAGGCTTGCGTTGGGGAGTTGAAATTTTTCATTCGTTGAAAACAGTATTGAAAGATAAAGGATACAGTACCAACGTTGGAGATGAAGGCGGGTTCGCTCCCAACATTCAAAGCAATGAAGAGGCAATTGAAACGGTTTTGAAAGCAATTGAAAAGGCCGGATATAAACCGGGCAGTCAGGTGGCAATAGCCATGGACGCTGCCATAAGCGAATGCTATATTGAAAAGGAAAAGAAATACCATTTCCATAAAAGCGGCGGTCCAAAAATGACAGCCGAACAAATGGTGGAATACTGGATGACATGGGTAAAAAAATACCCCATCGTTAGTATAGAAGACGGCATGGCCGAAGACGACTGGAAGGGCTGGAAAATGATGACCGAAAAACTGGGAAATAAAATCCAGATCGTTGGTGACGACCTGTTTGTGACCAATGTGGATCGGCTGCAGCGCGGTATAAAAGAAAATATTGCCAACGGCCTGTTGGTAAAAGTGAACCAGATCGGAACGCTTAGCGAAACAATGGATGCGGTAACCATGGCCCAATATGCAGGGTACAACACCATTATGAGCCATCGCAGCGGAGAAACCGAGGACTCTACAATTGCTGACCTTGCTGTGGCGCTCAATTGTGGCCAGATCAAAACCGGATCGGCGAGCCGCAGTGACCGGATGGCTAAATACAATCAGTTATTGCGTATTGAGGAAGAGCTGGGATCAAACGCTTATTATCCTGGCAAATCCCTTAAATTTGGTAAGTAAAATAGTTTGCAATAGTTATTTAAGATAGTAGTCAATTGCCGTGGCGTGTGATGTAATTACACCCACGGCAATTTTCAAAACCACAAAATGCTATAAAATGGAAGCGGTAAAAGTAACCGGAATCAAGAGAAAAACAGGTAAAATAATTGGGAACAAGTATTTCCTGACCGCCCTTGCTTTTGCCATCTGGACCGGATATTTTGATCAAAATGATTGGTTCACCCTGCAACAGCATAAGCGGGAACTGGATAAAGTAAACACTAGCATAGCCTATTTGCAAACCGAAATAGATCGTATGAATGCGGAGAAGACAGGTTTACAATCAGACACCAGGGTTTTGGAGCGGTATGCACGCGAAAATTACAGGATGCGCCAAGACGGCGAAGATGTGTATGTGATTGAAAAGAAGTAGTCTTACCGGGTATTTAAAAGCAGGCTCCCCAAGTGATGTATACTGCACAAAGCAGCAATACCGTAGCCTTACATTTTTAAAAAATATAATTTTTAGGCATGATCACGATAATTGCAGGAACCAACCGTCCTGACTCCATGACGTTAAGAACAGCTAACTTATACCATCGGTTTCTTTCAGAGCGAGGTATCGAAAACCAAGTATTGTCGTTGGAAAATAAGCAGGTTTGGGAACGTGGTGCATCCATGCTCGCAATTGAACAACTGTATCTGATCCCAGCAAGCAAATTTATTTTTATCATGCCGGAATACAACGCGAGTTTTCCCGGCATATTAAAAGTGATGATGGACAACAGTGACATTAAAAAAGCATGGTGGTACAAAAAAGCAATGCTTGTAGGCATTAGCGACGGTAGGGCCGGCAATGTGCGAGGCATAGAGCACATGACCGCAATTTTGAACTACTTGAAAACAAATGTTTTTTACAACAAACTTATTCTTTCCCGCATCAAGGATGAAATAGACAGGGAAGGAAATATCATCAAAATTGAGACGAGCAAGCTGATGGAACAACAGGTTGAAGACTTTCTGGAATTTTAAGGCCATGATA
>CAIYJV010000021.1 GCA_903926605.1 uncultured Bacteroidota bacterium | reverse complement strand
TTCCCCATGGAAGTGTCCTGTTTAAATGTACCACTCGCACCAACCGTCCACAGTGGCTTTTTTTGCCATTCTTCCTTCAAGGACTGAAATCTCACCTGATTGGCATTATAAAAATTGTAGTTGGGATCACTCTTAATGCCACTTTGAATGACAGACAGCTTATGTTGACTTATGAGCGTATCTAAATACTGTTGAACATCTTTGTCCAGAGAACTAAATCCCACTGTTGAATCATGCAACCAATTCGGAACCGTTGATTCAAATCTTTTTTTAAATTCTTTTGTTGATGTCGTATCTTTCACAACGCCTCCAATCGTTACTTTGTTTACTTTATTTATCCCCCCAATAAGGATTGCAAGTGTATCAAACTCATCTGGCTGCTTGGCTTGATCGATAAATCCCTGGGCGACTGTTTCGTCTCGGGCGTTTATAAGCGCATATTTAACGCCAAAAGAAAATCCTTTGATATGGTAGGCGGAATCAACAAGCAGGTCAGTGTTGAAATTCAAATCCCGCAGGTGGCGATACCGCTTATAGTTTGTGTCAACCACAAGTGTCGGGTCACCTTTTGCCATTATGGCAAAAGGGTTTGAAGCAAAAGAAACTTCCTTTTGCGGTCCGGTCAGGTCATTAACAGAAAGTTGGAAAAAACTTGTAAAAACATCTTTATAATTGCCAGACGCCAAAGAATCAGCGGTCAATGCATTCACTTTCTGGGTGCTCTGAGCTACGGCGGTAGTGTGCCACAGAAACGTAAGCATTCCAAAACAAAGTGGTATAATCTTTTTCATATTGTTGCGATTTAGGAAATGAAAAATACGTCATCAGTTTTACCCGTTTTATAAACAACCGGGTATGTCCGGGTGGTTTCGACGTCCATGGTCAATTCCGCCGTCCCAGTACATACGACTGAAATAGTGATTGAGTCCCCAGATCCGGCGTCAGGAAATTCAATATCCCCAGATTTATCAATTGATTGCTTTTCATCCTGAGTAGTTCCACCGTATTGCAGAATTGCCGAAATGCTTCCGCCACCACTTTTGAACGTAATACTGAGTTTTACTGCCATGATAGTTTTGTTTTTGGGGTTAAGTCAGTGGTCAGTTTGACTCTGACTGACGACAAAACTAGAACATCATCAAACGTAATGCAACGGGAAAAATACCCTCATTCAACGAGTTTTTTCCCATTGTATAAACTGATTATGTAATCAACCTTTGTCCTACACTAAAAAGTCCGTTATATGAAAAAGACAATTGCAGCAGTTGTTATGCTGCTACTGGCAAGCATTGTTCACGCACAAACCGATGTGATTGTAAATGGCACGTTTGATGTTGGAACAACTCCGTGGAATTACCCTTCACCACCATGGAATATCACCACCTTTTATGGGTGTTATGATATAGAGCCAGGTTACGCATACTTTGGCAGTGGCGGTGTTGGCTGTAACAGTTGTTCCGGTAATCTCAAGCAAACAGTGACTATTCCATCCTGCGCAACAAGCGCAACGCTTGGCTTCCATTTGTCAGTCAGTACCGATGAGCCGGGGAGTTCCGAATATGATTTTATGTATATTGAACTGACTAGTCCGTCAGGAGGAGGTGTATTATATACGTTTGACTGGTTTACCAATGTTGATCCACTCGCTTCATATCCTTCAACAGTGTGCGCCTCGTATGGGCTTTGGACGTATTCAGTTCCATCGACCTATTTTGGCAGCCCCGTAAATGTAAATTTTTATGCCATAAATGATGCATCTAATCCGACAGTTTTTCGTTTAGATGATGTTACATTAAATTATACAAGTTCTCCCCCAGCTGCGCCATCAGGACTGAGCGCTACGGCGTCATGCACGTCAGTAACATTGAGTTGGTCTCCTTCGACCGGTGCAACAACCTATGAAATTTTCAATTGTACAACTGGAAGTTCCGTAGCTGCTGGTATTTCCTCAACAAGCTATACCGTTACTGGTCTGTCACCCTGTACACCGTTTAGTTTTGAAGTGAGAGCAATAAGTGCTTGTGGCACTTCTTCATTTTCCTCCTGTTCCTCCGGAACAACATTATGTGCACCGGCAACTCCAACAGGCCTTACCGGAACAACACCGTCATGTACCTCAGTTGCTTTAAGTTGGTCATCATCTAGTACTGCAACTGGTTATGATGTCTATGATTGTTCAACCGGCACCTCGGTGATTACCAATATTAGTGCCACAAATTATACAGCCACTGGTTTAACAGCTTGTTCTGCGTACAGCTATAAAATTCGGGCAACAAATACATGTGGTAGTTCCTCATTTTCTGCATGTCAGACAGGTACTACACCTTGCCCTCCTGCAATACCAACTGGCTTAACTGCTTCCGCTCCATCCTGCACTTCGGTTGCATTGAATTGGTCAACGTCAACAGGTGCTGCAACCTATGACGTGTATGATTGCTCTGCAACCAGTTCTGTTGGATCAGGCTTAACTTCCCCAAGTTACACTGTTATGGGGCTCTCGCCGTGCACTACTTATAGCTATGAAGTAACAGCGACAAATTCCTGTGGTAGCTCAGTTTATTCGCCGTGTCAAACCGCAACAACTCCGTGTCCACCTTCTGCACCCACGGGATTTACAGCATCGGCTCTGTCAAGCAGTACAATCTCCTTAAATTGGTCTCCCACAACTGGGGCCTTGAACTACGATGTGTATGACTGTACTTCTGGTAGTATAGTCGCGACAGGAATTACGTCTACAAGTTATCTAGTTACTGGGTTATTCTCTCTTTACACTGGCAATTATAAGGTTTTAGCAAATAATGCTTGCGGAAGTTCTCCATTTTCCATCTGTGCAAGCGCAACGACATTCCCACCGACTGAAATTCCTAAAACTTCTGAGAAAATGATTGGGTTTACAATATACCCAAATCCAACTTCGGGTTCTGTCTCTGTAACTTTTGAAAAAGGCATTTATTTTGATAGAGGCGAAATAAGCATTATCAACTCATTGGGCCAGAAAGTCTCTTCAAAACAGGTAACGAATACAACCGCCTACAGTTTTAATATTTCAACGCAGCCGGATGGCAT
>CAIYJV010000020.1 GCA_903926605.1 uncultured Bacteroidota bacterium | reverse complement strand
TGGTGTCGCACAATCTGAGGGGGCCGCTAACCACCATAATGGGTATTTGCAACATGCTTAGCGAAAAGCATATGGAGCGGCATGAGTATGAGTATTTCGTGAAAGCCATACTCACTTCTACACATGGTCTGGACAATATTCTAAAAGATCTGAACAGAATACTGTCTGTAAAGAACAATATGCCGGGCAAAGAAACAGTATCCTTTAGCGCATTGCTGGACAACATCAAGAATAGTTTGTCGCACACAATTGTGAGTCATTTTGTGACGATCAATTCTAATTTCAATGAGGTTGATGAAATTTCCACTGTTAAAAATTATCTGGCCAGCATATTTCAGAATCTGATCTCGAACAGTATCAAGTACAGCCGTAAAAATGTGAATCCGGTAATAGATATCACTAGCCGTAAAACACCCATTGGCACAGACCTGATTTTTCAGGACAACGGCATAGGCATAGACCTGGAAAAATATGGAAACAAGGTTTTTGGACTGTACACCCGCTTTCACAAAGAGATTGCGGATGGTACAGGTGTAGGACTTTACCTCGTAAAACTGGAAACAGAATCGCTAAACGGTTCCATCGAGCTGCAGAGCCAAGTGAATGTGGGCTCAACCTTTACCATACACTTTAAATCGTGATTATGAAATCCGGATACAACTTAATATTGATTGACGACGATGAAATGAGTAACCTGCTGAGCAAGTTGATCGCATTTGATTTTGATAATGGAATGGACGTTCTGACCTACACAAATCCGGAACTGGGTTTGTCTCATCTGATTTCCAAAATGGATGAGCCTGAATATAAAAGTCTTGTACTGCTGGACATCCGCATGCCTGAGCTTACGGGTTGGGAGGTGCTGGAACAGCTGGAGCCCTACAAGGAACAGATCAGGAAAAATTTCAGGATATTTATGCTTTCTTCGTCTATTCACCCGGACGATCGTGCAAGGTCCATGGAAAATGAGCTGGTAACAGGATTTATTGAAAAGCCGTTGACCAAGCATAATTTTGAGGACATAAATCATCAACTTTTTAAGCGGGGTTCATTCCTGCCCGATTAGACTGAACCCGGTTTGTATACAAGCCTGCTGTCAAATTCGGAACATCAGGGCGTTGTGCATTCATAGTATTGGTAACGGCAACAGTTTACCAATGATCGCGTAAATTGATTTTGGGTCAGGAATCGGCAGTTGTCAGAATTTTGCGACTAAATTCTATTTAAAAGTGTGGTTTGGTGCTTTGAGTAGTCGTTGTTTGCGGTTTGCGTTGCTCTTTGACAAAATGCACCGTTTTGTTTTCCCTCCATTGTGTGCCGAACTGATTTTTATCATTCATAACGTGCTATCTGTGATTTATATTTGATGAAAAATCGTAAAGCAATGGAAGGCCCAAGCGTAACTACAGAACATATAGACGGACTGCTGCCGCCTGAGATGGCTTTGCAGGCCGAGCGAATAGGCGTGGCAAAGGCTGGTATGCCCGTTTTAAAGACGTTGGTACTTGCAATTCTGGCAGGTTCTTTTATCGCGTTGGGTGCCGTTTTTTTTACATCGGTGACGTCGGGTTCCAATGTTTATTACGGTCTTACCCGACTGCTGGGGGGCGTTGCCTTCAGTCTGGGGCTGATTCTGGTTGTGGTAGGTGGTGCAGAGCTTTTTACGGGCAACAACCTCATTGTAATGGCCTGGGCGGGTAAAAAAATCAGTACGCTGCAAGTGATCAGGAATTGGATAATCGTGCTGGCCGGCAATTTCATTGGTGCGGTATTTGTTGCCTTCGCCATGTTTTTTTCCCGTCAGTACACGTTTGCTTCGGGAGCAGTTGGGCAGAATATTCTTAATATAGCCAGGGCCAAATGCCAGTTCGGTTTTTTTCAGGCTGTGGTACTTGGTATAATGTGCAATATCCTGGTTTGTCTGGCCGTATGGCTTTGCTTCAGCGCGCGCAACGCGTCTGTAAAAATCCTTTGCATCTTGTTTCCGGTCACGGCTTTTGTGACAGCCGGATTTGAGCACAGTATAGCCAATATGTATTTTTTGCCCATAGCTACCCTGATACTGCATTACGGAGATCCCGTTTTTCTTGGGCAGTTGGGTAGTAATATCGCCACGTACGACTCCGTTACATGGTACAATATTTTTGTTAACAACCTCTTACCCGTCACAATAGGTAATCTTATTGGCGGGGCCGGTTTTGTAGGATTGGTTTACTGGTTTGTCTACCTCCGGAAACCGCAGCAATAGTGTCGGGCGGCCTTGCTTCCTTTCTAACTATTTGCTAAACGAGGCGATAAATTTCGGGTTGGAAGCGGAAATGATTTAGTAATGAAAACTTAATTTCATTTTGGGTCTTGAATCGGCATTTGTCAGAATTTTACGGAAAGTAAATTCATGATCAAATCCGTGTTAAAGAATACTGTACGGGGCTTACTATTTTCATTGTTTGCAGTGCAAGTGTTCGCGGCCAGTGTTTATCCCAATTTCCCGGAAACGTTTGAGGGCGGGCGCAAAACAGCCTACCAGTATGGTAGCGTTATGCTGCCAACCGGCCAATGGGCTTTTAAGAATGCGCTGTTGGGCGCCTGCACCGACGACGTAAAAGATGGTTCGCAGTCGGTTCGTATTGCGGACACCGGTACGCTTACTTTATTGTCTGACGTCACAAACGGAATAGGGCAGGTAGTGATTGGTGCGGGTAGCTTTGGCAACGATGCTGACGCATCCTGGCAGTTGTGGTATTCTACCAATGGCGGTACTACATGGCATCAATCGGGCAGTACCGTTGTCACGTCGGCGGTTACACTGGGATATGTCACGTTCAACCCTGCTGTGGCGGGCTCTGCGAGAATACAAATAAGGAAAGTATCTGGCGGGAGGTTGAATGTGGACGACATTACTATATCCACTTTCGACTCCACGACTGCAACCGATACCCTACCTACCAGAGACAACAATATGGCATTGGGAAACCCGGACAATGCCACTGCTTCACCTTCCGACTCCAATCACTACCTAGTTTTAAAGTCTCAATATGCAGTTTCGTACAACAACAGCAAGGGTATACCCAATTGGGTGAGCTGGCATCTGAGTACTGCATGGATGGGCGATGCCGCGCGCTGCAATTGTTTTACCTCTGATGCGTCGCTCCCGTCGGGGTATTTCAGGGTTACCACGTCGTTGTACACCGGGTCGGGGTTCGACCGGGGGCATCTTTGCCCGTCAGAAGACCGCACCACCAGCGACAGCGACAATGCCAACACGTTTAAGATGACCAATATGGCGCCACAGGCTCCCAACATGAACGAGATCACCTGGGCTGCGTTTGAAGCTTATTGCCGCACCTTGGCAGGGAACGGTAACGAACTTTACATTATTGCGGGTGGATACGGCACTGGCGGTACCGGAACCGGAGGCGGTACCACAACCGCCATAGACGGAGGTGCTATAAGTGTGCCGGCACATTTCTGGAAAGTAGCCGTTGTGCTGCCGGTAGGCACAAATGATCTTAGCCGCATATCCACTTCTACCAGGGTTATCGCTATAGATATGCCAAACGTGCAGGGTGTAAACAGCCATTCCTGGGACTATTACCGGACAACGGTAGATGCAATAGAATCGAGTACAGGATTTGATCTTTTGTCCAATGTGCCAACGGACATTCAGGCCGTGCTGGAGTCCGTGGTGGATAGTGGTCCGGTAAGTTAGACACTATTTTTCAATGGTGATTTGGAATACGCTATAGATTACGTGAATTGGTATCTCCATTCACATCTGTATTACTCAACCACCAGTTTCGTGGATTTGTGAAAAAATCCGGTGGAGAGGGTGATGATGTAAGTGCCGGGAGCAATACCCAACTCTGAAAGGTTGATGGTGCGGGTCGTGGCTCCTGCGGCAACGGACTCCATACTTATAACCCTATTCACCAATCTGCCCGACAGGTCGGTAAGATCCAGTGTGACTGATCCGGGTGTCGACAAGTTGAATGACACCATGGCCCTGGATTTTGCAGGGTTGGGCCATACGCGAAAGTCGTTGGCAGAGGAAAGTGTTGTTAGTACAGGCACGCCAAGTATAGAGGAGTCTACGAGTGCAGTATACACCCTTTGGTCGCAGGTCTGTCCATTTGACCTCATATACCCCCAGATAGGTCGTACTACATTGTTGCAGGCAGCTACATAGGTATAGTCACCAAAGAAAAATCCCGCATTGGGGTATAGTGTAGAATCGTTGATCTTGTAGTTCTTAAAAGACTGTGCGCCATCCTGCGAAACCGCAAGATAGACGTCGGTAGCGTGACCATAATTGACGGAGGCTACGGTGGTATCAGTATAGTTGCGCCGGTCGTAAAACAGTACATAAATATACCCGGTCACGGGGTCCACACTCATGGAGGACATGAATTGCTGATGAATACCTGAATCGTTGTTTACCAGCATGGGTGTAGTCCAGGTTTTCCCACTGTCGGCAGAGCGAACCATCCATACATCGGTATTCGCTATGCCATTGCGCTGGTCGGTCCAGTTGATATAAATATTGCCCCGGTGCGGACCGTTGGAGTTATCACAGGCAGTAAACGGCAGTCCGTTGCACCGGTTGATGCCGGGAATGGCATAATCCCACCCGCCCGGTACGTCGGTAACGACTCGCTCTGAATCGAGCCAGGTATTGCCGCCATCGAGGGATGCATTAAACACAATGCGGTCCAAACCTGCCCAGGCCACGTACAATTCGCTGTTGGGCCCCACACAGGGCACAGCGCCTTCGTCGGTGCCGTCTTCATCGGTACAGTCACCAGTTGTTTTGCTGATGCAGACCGGATCGGACCAGGTGTCTCCCCGGTCGGTGGATTTTGAAAACAGTATTCGGCTGGAATCTGAAACTGCCGACGACATATAACGATCGAAGCGGGTCCAGGTGAGGTAAAGTGTATTGTTGTTGTAGTCTACAGCGCCCCAGGGTTTGTCTTCCATTGTGGGTTGTTCATACCAACCGGTGTACGACGAGGTCCACAATGCAGAACTGGCAGAATCGGTGCGTTGGCATACTTCTCTGTCGAACCAACGATACCAACTGGATATGTGCGGGTTGCGGCAATTGTGTATATAATAAAAAGCGCCGTCCTTACCCGCGAGTAAAACAGGGTCTCCGTAAACGCCGTAGGGTGAATAGAGGTAATATTTGTACCACGACAAGCCGCCGTCAATAGAAAAATAAACGTTGTTCAAGTTCGATCCAGCCATCATTTCGCGGGGATTGGCTGGGTTGATGGCAATGCAGGGCTCGTTGGGAAAGTCCAGCGTATCGGCATCTATGGCTACGTTTCGAAATAGCTGAGCCTTGGCCCCTCCGGTGCTCCATATCAACAAAACGCAAAGCAAATATTTTGTAACGGATCGCATGGGGATTCCGGGATTAGAAATCAAAGTTAACTTTTTGCTATGGCAATAAGACAGCGTTGGCAGCAATCAGCTTTCAGTTTTTATTTCTAACCATTCGCCGCAATTTGTGCATTGCACCCTGGTCTTTTTGCTATGGGCGTGTCCGGCAATCCCTGATTGGGCGGTTACCAACGCATCTCTAACAGACTTTAGCAGGTCGTATTTGGTCTCAATTTTTTGTTCCGACCCACACTTGCTACATTTTACGGTTTTGTGCATAAAGGGTTGTTTTGCAGTTGCAATCCTGGCTGGTGTTTCCAGCGACCCTAAAATTAGGTTTAGTTTGCGTTATGGCCGTTGCGAAAAAAGCTGATTGTAGTCATGCTTAGAAACAGGTTCGTTATGCAGCACTTTTGTCTGTTTCGAACCATATTGCCTCATGAAAGTGGAGGATTTACTTACGCTTTTTCTCGCGTTCTATGGTGAGCAGTACAATATCGTCCGCACATTGTTTTACCGCTATGGTGTCCAGTCCGTTGTAGTAGCCACGTATCTGCCGGTTACGATCAACCAATACCATTTTTTCGGTGTGGATAAAATCACTTGGTCCGCCATCGCCTTCGGTAGCTGTTACGAACAAATCGTTGCGGGCGAAGTCATAGATGGTTTTTTTGTCGCCGGTAAGAAACCACCAGGTGTCATGGTTGGCTCCATGTTTGTCGGCATACTCACGCAGTCGGGACACAGAATCGCCGGTAGGGTTTACGGTAATGGAGATGAACTGAACCACTGTATCGAGGTTTATCTCTTTTCTGCGAAGGTGTCTGAAGGCGTTTTGCAGCATGGCCATATTGTTGGTAAGGCGCGGGCAAATAGTGGGGCAGGAGACAAAGAAAAAATCGATGACCAGTATTTTACCCGGCAGACTGCTGTCCGTAGAAATTTCGCGGCCCAATTGGTTGGTGAGGCGCAAATCCCGGACGCGGTGGTAAAAAGTGTCTGCAACACGCTTGCCATCTACCGTCTTTATATCCACGCTGTCTACTATATAGTGGCGTGGCATTTTTACGGCACCAACCGACATTCTGGAAACCACCAGATAACAAAATAGCGGCAACCCTACGGCCACCGCTATTCCGATAAGATATTTACTGTTCTTAGTTTTTTTGTTCATTTTGTACTTTCTCGATATGCTGCCTTGCAGGGGTTTGGTTGTTCATGTGTAACCAGAAACCGCCATCGGCCAGGAATGCAATAATAAACCACACAAACAGCACCAAAGGTATTAAAACCGTAAGAATAAAGCCCTTGATTTCATCGCCGAGGTGCATAAATACAGCTACGATATAACCTGCTTTTAACACAGTAAGTGCGAGGAAGAAGAAATTTACCAGTGCCTTGGGCATACTGTGGCTGAGGAACATACCCATGAAAACCTCCACAACGGTTATTACCAATAAAATCCAGAATACTTTCCAGATTCTTTTTACCTGATTTTTACTTTCGGTAGATGCGACATCGGAATGGTGTTGCATAACGCCGGAATAGAGGGCCGACTGGTCGCCTTCGTACAAATCCTGTACGCTGGGCTTATGATTGGAGTGTGCAGACATTGTTATTTAGTTTTTTTGGTTAGAGCTTTGGATTAAAAAAGATCAGGTAAATATTACAGCAGGTAGAAGCAGGTGAATACGAATACCCACACAAGGTCTACGAAGTGCCAGTAGAGACCTACTTTCTCGACCATTTCATAATGACCGCGTTTTTCGTAGGTGCCATTTACCACATTTATCAGGATCAGGATGTTGAAGATGACACCGCTGGTAACGTGTGCACCATGGAATCCGGTAATGGTAAAGAAGAAGTTGAAAAACTGGTGTGTAGACTCCATAGCAACCAGGGGATGTGCTGCGATAACTGCCTGCACATGCGCACTGTGGTGGTCGAAGAAACCAGCGAAGGAGCTAACGGGCGTAGCCACGTCGGTGAACGCACCCCAAAGACCGTTGCATTCGCCATGCAGATGGGTCCATTCCCATGCCTGGCAGGCCAGGAAGGCGATACCACCAATAATGGTCCATAAAAGCCATTTTACTACATTTTTTTTGTCGCCATAGTGCCCGGCATGTACAGCAAGCACCATAGTAACCGAACTCATAATGAGTATGAAGGTCATAAGACTTACGAAAAGCAAGGGTAGGTTGGCTTCGCCCATAAAGGGGAAAGACTTGAACACCTGGTTCGCATCAGGCCAGACCTGCGAAAAGAAACGACGGGTTCCGTAAGAAATAAGGAGGGCGCCAAAGGTGAGCGCATCCGACAAAAGGAAAAACCAAATCATTATTTTTCCGTAACTCACATTGAAGGGAGATCTTCCACCACCCCATAGGTTTTGTTCCTTTGCAGTGGGAACCGTCGCTTGTAACATAGGCTAATAAATTTGACTAAATTTTTTTTTCGACTGCGAAAATAAAACAATTATTGATTAAACAAAAAGAATGCGAACAAATAAATCCACAGCACGTCCACAAAGTGCCAGTAAGAGGCTGCGATCTCCAGTCCGGTAGCGGAATAGGTGCGTACAGAAGTGCGTGTAGTGCGGAAAAAAACAAATAATAGCGCTACTATTCCGCCCAGTAAATGCAGCAGGTGTATGCCGGCAATAATATACAGGAAAGACTCACTGGGATTGCCGTTCACGCGCACAGGCTGGTAGTCGTTCAGGACCTGACCGTTTATGCGCACCGGTTGCAAGTGATGAAACAACTGGTAGAACCCAAGGCACTGGGTGGCTGCGAACAGCAAACCTAGTATGAGTGTGAGCACCATTGCCGACCGGAAACGTGGCATAGCCCTTGTTTTAAATGATTTTACAGCAATATGAAAACTCAGGCTGCTGAGTATAATGGCAACTGAGGATACCCAGAATATGCCCGGAAGCGAATAATAACGCCAGTTGCCCTGTGCCTCCCTGACCATGTATGCGCTGGTGAAGCCGGCAAACATCATTGTGATGCTGCCCATAGCCAACCATAACGCAAACTTGTGCGGATGTATTTTTTTGCCTTGTGCCATGCTTAGAATATTCGTGCTCATTTTAGGAATTTTTTAGTTGAAGTTAGTTTCCCGCCGGGGCGGGAGGACGGTCATAGTTTGTCGCTGAGTAATGCAATTAAAATTGCCGGCAGGTAGAAAAAAGAGGTGAACATGACCCGCCGTGCCGACTTGTAGTCGTTTTTCATATAAAACACTACCGAGGCCGCAAAGTACAATACGCCACATGCCATGCAGACCATCATGGCGGTATTGCCCGTGAGCCCGATAAGGCGAGGTATAATGGCCATGGGTATCAGAATCAGGCTGTAGAACATACATTGCAGGCCGGTGAAGCGGCTATCTTTTTCGCGGGTAGGCAGCATGCGTATCCCGGCGTTGTTATAATCGTCATAAGCCACCCAGGCTATAGCCCAAAAGTGCGGAAACTGCCAGAAGAATTGCAACAGAAAAAGCACCCAGCCACCCACACCCAGAGAACCGGTGCCAGCCACCCAACCTATGAGTGGAGGCAATGCCCCCGGTATGGCGCCGATAAGCACGGCTATGGGGTGTATCTTCTTCATAGGGGTATACACAAAAGCATACAGCAGCAGCGAGGTAAGACTGAGCACACCTGCCATTGGGTTGAAGTAAAGCGATATGAGAACCGCTCCTGAAAAGCCTGTGAGCATGGCAAATATCCAGGCCTCTATAACACCGAGACGCCCTTCCGGCAGTGGCCGGTTTCGGGTGCGCTTCATCAGTGCGTCCGAGTCTTTTTCCAGGACCTGATTTATGGTATTGGCGCCGCCGGTTACCAGCATGCCGCCAAGGAAAAGCGTGACCACAGACTGCCACATGTGCATATCTGCCATTCTGAACTGTACACCTGGCGCCATCAGGTATCCGATCACACTACTGAAAACGACCATGCCGCTCAGATTAGGCTTCAGCAACTGTTGATAGTCGCGTGCCCTGCCCATTGCCACTATGTGCCATTTCCCTTTTACCGGCGCTTCGCTAAGCATCAAAATAAAAGACTATAAAATTAAAAATATAATAAATGAGTGGGGCAAAGTTAATCAATTCGTCCAACGGTCAAATCAGTCTATGCTTGCGTAATCGCAAGAATGCGCACTTTAGGTGCCTCCCGTTTGCAGAATCGGGAATATTTTCGCTGGTCTGGTACTATGAGAAGCCCTGCAGACTTGCATTTTGTGTGTTTTGCTTCAGAATTCGAACCTCAATTTCTGTGGCATAGAAATTGTTTATGAGGCGATTTTGGACTAAGTTTCTAGTTGGCCTCAAAGATTCAATCCTAGCGTTTAATAAATATATTGTGTTTTTATCTAAATCGCAGAAGTTGTTTTATTAAAATACCAGTAATAGTGTGGTTTTCTCCTTAGTTTTCATCATTACCACGTTTTCACAAAGCCCCATTTATTTCCCTACATTTATCCCTCCTAAATTGTTCTCTATGAAAAAATTGATCCTTTTGGCTGTTTGCGGGGTTTTGGTCGTGCAGGCAGATGCTAAAAAGAAAAAGAAAGAGGAGCCAGCGGTTGCAGCGGCTACTCCTGCCAAGCCGGCCGCCGATAGCGCAGCCAGCAAAAAAGGCCCAAAGCCTTTTGATAAGGTCATCACTGATAAGGCGGTGAGCCACAAGGGGTTGTTCACGGTGCACAAAGTAGAGGACAAATGGTATTTCGAGATCCCGGATTCTTTGCTGGGTAGGGAGATAGAAATGACAACCCGATTTTCTAAGACAGCCGGTGGTGGCGGTGTATATGCCGGTGAACAGGAAAACGAGCAAACGCTGATCTGGGAAAAAGGGCCGAACAAAAATTTGCTGTTGCGTGTGGTGACAGTGATCAGTCAGGCAGATTCCGTGACCAACATTTTCAAGGCTGTGAGCAATTCCAACCTTAATCCGATAGCGGAGAGTTTTGAGATTAAAGCATTGGGCAAGGATTCAACTTCATCGGTAATTGACGTCACAGACTTCTTCTCCGGTGACAACGCACCAGTTGGTCTGGGAGCTTATACCAAAAAACGGTTTAACCTTGGAGGACAGGTGGCCAACCGTTCCTTTATAAAATCAATCAACTCGTTCCCGATCAATACCGAAGTAAGGGTAGTGCGAACTTTTGGCTCTACGCCGTCTTTTACGCCACCTGCTCTGGGGCCGAGTCCATTCCCCAGTGTGACGCTTCCGGCAGCCTATGCCACCGGTGCTGTGACATTTGAGATGAACAACTCCTTTATACTGTTGCCCAGAGTACCCATGGCCAAGCGCGCATTTGACCCGAGGGTTGGTTTTTTCGCCGACGACTATTCGGTATACAATGATAACCAACAGCGTGTGGACAATGACATATTCATTGTTCGGTGGAGGCTGGAACCTAAGCCAGAGGATATGGAGAAATACAAACGCGGCGAACTGGTGGAGCCCACCAAACCCATTGTATATTATATAGACCCGGCTACACCCAAAAAATGGAGGCCTTATTTGATACAGGGCATCAATGACTGGCAGAAAGCATTTGAGAAAGCAGGGTTTAAAAATGCGATCGTTGGAAAAGAATGGGACGAAAAAGACACTACAATGAGTCTGGAAGATGCCCGCTATTCGGTACTGCGCTACCTGCCCTCGGACATTGAGAATGCATACGGGCCCAACGTGCACGACCCCAGAAGCGGTGAGATACTGGAAAGCCATATAGGCTGGTTTCATAACGTAATGAGGTTGCTGCATGACTGGTATATGGTGCAGGCTGCAGCCGTAGATCCTAAGGCCAGAAAAATGGAATTTGACGACGAACTGATGGGGCAGTTGATCCGTTTCGTGTCAAGTCATGAAGTAGGGCATACGCTGGGCCTGCGTCATAATATGGGATCGAGCAGCCGTACACCTGTAGAGAACCTAAGGAACAAGGCATGGGTAGAAGCGCACGGACATACCGCATCCATAATGGACTATGCACGTTTTAACTATGTAGCACAGCCTGAAGACAACATAAGCCAAGTGGGACTCTTTCCGCGGATAGGGGACTACGACAAGTGGGCTATACAATGGGGCTATACGCTCACCAAAGCGGCAGACGAAAAAGAAGACAAAAAAATTGTGAACAAATGGATAATTGACAGCCTTAAAGCCAACCCCCGCCTTTGGTTCGGAACAGAGACCAACCCGGTGGATCCCCGTTCGCAAACCGAAGACCTGGGTGATAACAGCATGAAGGCGAGCGAATATGGAATAAAAAACCTGAAGCGAATTATAGTTGGTTTGCCTGAATGGACGAAGGAAGAAGCCGACAAATATGAGAACCTGCGCGATATGTACTATGCCGTAACCGGCCAATTCTACCGCTATATGGGCCATGTGACCAAAAACGTGGGTGGTATATACGAGACTCCCAAAAGCGTGGAGCAGACCGGCGAAAATGTGTATGAGCCTGCACCCGTGGCCATACAGAAGGAAGCAGTGAAATTCCTGAACACCCAGCTTTTTGAAACACCCACCTGGCTGCTGGATAAAAACATACTGAACAAGATAAGCAATCCGGTAGCCAATGAGTCTGTAGGGGCTATTCAGGCGAACATCCTGAACAGCTTACTGTCTGGAGCCAGACTGAATCGTATGGCAATAGCGGCAGAGCGATTTGGGGCAGCAAATACGTATGCCATAGACCAAATGATCGATGACGTGAAAGAGGGGGTGTGGAGCGAACTAAAAGCCAGAAAGGCCAGTGATGAGTTGAAGCGTAATCTTCAGAAAGCTTATGCAGAAGCGCTGATCGCTTTGCTGAACCCTGCGCCACCGGCTGCCAACATGTCTCCGTTGCTGAACGCGAATACGAAGAATACAGATGTGACCTCTGTGGTGCGTGCCAAACTGGTATCTCTGAAAACCGAGTTGGATGCAGCCATACCGGGCACGGCAGACAAACTCACGAAATATCATTACGAAGACTTGAGTTTCCGGATAAAGAAAGCAC
>CAIYJV010000019.1 GCA_903926605.1 uncultured Bacteroidota bacterium | reverse complement strand
CTTTATTTTTTCTACAAAGCAAGCGGTTTCTTTGTTGGGCTAGTACTGGTTGCCGCCGTGGCCGATTATGGACTTTCGAACCTGATCTACCGTGCCAGGGACAAAACTTACAAAAAGGTTTTGTTGCTGACCAGCGTGATCTTTAACCTGGGCGTACTGTTTTACTTTAAGTACACCAATTTCTTTATAGACTTCTGCAATCAGTTTTTTGCAGCAAAAATGAATCCACTGAACATTTTGCTGCCGGTAGGCATTTCGTTTTACACCTTCGAAAACCTTAGCTATACCATTGATGTGTACAGGGGCGAATTTGTGCCTGAAAAGAAGTTTATCAACTATTTGCTTTTCCTTTCCTTTTTTCCAAAGCTGGTGATGGGCCCTATTGTGCGGGCCAAAGATTTCATTCCACAGCTTCACAAACCCTGTGTGGTAACCGAATCTGATTTTGCAACGGGTTTCTATCTTATTATCTCCGGCCTGTTCAAAAAACTGATTATATCGGACTACCTCACGCTCAATTTTGTAAACTACATTTTCGAAGACCCATTACGCCACACAGGTTTGGAATGTCTGGTTGCAATACTTGGGTATGCCATCGTTATTTACTGCGATTTCAGTGGTTACAGCGATGTGGCTATAGGTATAGCCAAATGGATGGGTATCTCGATACCCGTAAATTTCAAATCACCCTACCAAAGTAAAACCATAACGGAGTTCTGGCGCAGGTGGCATATATCTCTTTCCAGCTGGCTCAAAGACTATCTGTATATTTTCTGGTTGGGAGGCAACAGAAAGGGCCGGTTCTTTACTTTTTTCAATTTATTTGTTACTATGTTGCTTGGCGGATTGTGGCACGGCGCCAACATTACTTTTGTTATCTGGGGTGCCATACATGGCCTTGGCCTGGTGACCCATAAACTATGGATGGAAAATGCGTCTGGTTTCATCTCCCGAAATGAGGAATCGCTTTGGTACAATTTTGCAGCCCGTCTGACCACATTTTTATTTGTATGTTTTTGCTGGATTTTTTTTAAAGCCTCCAGTCTGGACGTCGCGATCTCCATGCTTAGCCAGATGGCCTACCACTTCTCACCGTCTGTGTGGCCAGCCCTCGCTTCAGGCTATCCCCTGGTGCTTGCAATGATCGTACTTGGATTCATGCTGCACTTCATTCCCGACAATTTTCAGGACACATTTTTACCCAAAATCCAAAAGGCCCCGTTGGTCTTTTACCTGATGATCTTTGTCGTTTTTGTGTTCATTTACGCACAGTTCAAGTCGTCTATTCCTGTAATGCCTATCTACCTGCAATTCTAGGCAGCCAGACTGCGTCGACCAACTAAAACACCCGCGTTCATTGCGAAAACGCAAACCAGAGGCCGAAGATGCAACAAATTTCCTCCAATGCTACGACATGTTTGACTACTGTCATGAAATAGCATGATGCGTGTCATTGATATGAGGGGCGTATAGGTACTAGCTTTGTCATTAATAAACAAACACAAAAAATTCAGTTAAATATATCAACGTCAATTCACAATACTCTGGTTGTTTTCAAGCGTCGGCCTTAAAACAAATCTTTCCTCCCGCTCGATCTTTTATTGCTACATAAAATTCCCGTTGATAGCGGGAATTTTTATTTATGCCCCAATCTGTCTCACCCAATGCATTATTCATTTTTCTGACAAGATTCTTTATTATTTCGCTAATTTTGCGGCAACATACCAACAATAATGGGATTATTCGATAAACTCTTTAAACGCAACAAGGAACAGGAGGAACAAAAGCAGGCACTTGACGAAGGATTAAAAAAAACCAAGGAAGGCTTTTTCTCCAAGATCACCAAGGCCATTGCGGGTAAGGACAAAGTGGATGAGGAAGTACTCGACCAGCTTGAAGATGCCCTTGTTGGTGCCGATGTAGGTATTGAAACCACGGTAGCTATAATAAAGCACATTGAAGAAAGAGTATCTCGCGAAAAATATCTGGGTACTTCTGAACTGAACCGCATACTTCAGGAAGAAATAATGGGGATGCTTACAGATGCCCCATCGGGAGAGTTCGCAACATTCGACCTTCCTGCCGGTACAAAACCCTACGTGATCCTCGTGGTTGGTGTGAATGGTGTAGGAAAAACCACTACCATAGGTAAGCTTGCTTACAACTTTAAGCAAAGCGGAAAAAGCGTGGTACTGGGAGCTGCAGACACCTTCAGAGCAGCAGCCGTGGATCAACTGACGATATGGAGCGACAGAGTGGGTGTGCCGATCGTAAAAAAAGAAATGGGCAGTGACCCCAGTTCGGTGGCCTTTGACGCAGTACAAAGCGGTATTGCGCGTGAAGCGGATGTCGTTATTATCGATACTGCCGGGCGATTGCACAACAAGGCTCACCTCATGGACGAATTGGGTAAAATACGCAGAGTAATAGGCAGGAAACTACCCGATGCCCCGCACGAAGTGTTGTTGGTTCTGGATGGCAGCACCGGACAGAACGCTATAGAACAGGCAAAACACTTTACAGCTGCAACCGATGTTACCGCAATCGCCATTACCAAACTGGACGGAACGGCAAAAGGCGGCGTGGTGCTGGCTATTGCCAACCTCTTTAAGATACCCGTAAAGTATATTGGTGTGGGCGAACGCATGACGGATCTGCAGATCTTCCGCAAAGAAGAATTTGTAGATAGTTTATTCAATCTTGGAGACCAGCAGTAGAACGCCGCTACCGCTTTTGCCTGAAAAAATCTTTCATTAACTGTGCGCACTCCTCTGCCAGGATGCCCTGAACAATCTCGGTCTTGGGGTGAAAAGGAGTATGACTACCTGTACACCTCCTGTAGCCGTTCTTTTCATCTGCTGCTCCGTACACGATCCGTGCTAACTTAGACCAGTACACGGCCCCACTGCACATGAGGCAGGGTTCGAGGGTAACATACAATGCAGCCTCTGGCAAGTACTTTGACCCAAGCGCACTGAAAGCAGAGGTGAGTGCAAGCATCTCGGCATGAGCAGTACAATCTTTTAGCAACTCTACCTGATTGTAGCCTTTTGAAATTATCTGCCCATTCCATACCAGCACGGCACCAACCGGAACTTCATCGGCATCAAACGCCCGCCTGGCCTGCCGGATGGCCTCCTTCATAAAAAATTCATCGGTCAAAACCTGTTCTTCCATATCAGTTTGCTTTTACGCAGGTTGCTTCAACGGATTACGAAGCCTCCATTTTCCGTCCTCGAGTGCAGAAAAGAAATTTACGAACCATCCTGTCACGGCATCAGGTATACCAGGCGCCTTAAAATAGTACTTTCTTTCTACGGCCTGCGCGCCCATACTGGCCTTGGCATCAAATGAGGTACGCCCAAAATTCAGGTGTTTCTTTTTGTTTAAGATAGCCCGCTCCAAACCGGCAAACAGAATATTGAAATACAACTGCCGCTCAGGATTAAGCGAGTAATCGAAACCCACATAATACATTTCATAAGCATCAGGAGTGATGAAAGCAGTAAAAAAAGCAATCAGTTCTTCGCCATCAAAATACCCGTACACCTCAAATTGGTCGCCATAGTTTTTCATGAGGTCGGTGAAATGCCCGGTTCCCGGTCGTGTAAGCAGAAATCGCTGGCTGTCCAGTACATTGCCAAACAAACCATCTATTTTTGTTTCCAATTGCGCCACCCTGTCCATTTCCAGTTTTTCTACTCTGACACTACCCAATGACGCCAGAATTTTATTGGCACGGGCACGGTATTTACGACTCAGGTCTTCAAGGTACAGATCAAGGGAAGTCCATCCAGGTCGTACGTCCAGTATCATAAGCTGATCCGGCCAGGGTGTCTGATACTTTTGTGCGGCCAGCCATTGTCTGGCGCCATCAGAGTCGGGTATATCCTTCAATACTACTGCAAGGGCGCACTCATCACTGGCTATTTCTTCAGCTATTGAACCCAGAAGCGACACTGCCTGGATTTCATCCAACATACCGCGGTCATAGCAAAAACAACAGGTTTCATTACGCATGGCATTGCCCAGTATCAAAACCCTTACTTTTTTTATATCCATCAGGAACCTGATGATCCGGCGCATCATTCCACCTTTCTCGTCAAGCCCAAAGTTTGCTGATGTAATTGTAAACAACTGAAAATATCCGAACAACACCGGCTTGTGTTTATGATAAAGCACTGCATAGCGAAATTCCATTCCCGGTACGGGGCGCTGCATGGCTGTGAGATAGGGAAGCGACAATTCTAATTTCCCGTCTGCATTTAGTGTGTGAAGCACAGACTGCACCTCTTCCACCGACTTGTAAACTTTGAGAAAATCTCCCTTGCCTGACTTGACCGACGCCGGGAAAATCTTGCTTATATAGTTGCCGATCAGGCACTTGTCAAAATCACCACTTAGATTTATTGATGGCGAGGTATGCTTCACAATGAGTCGTTTTACTCAAAATTAAAGTAAAACGACTCAAGTTTAATTCTTTAGGGCATTTACCTGTAGAACCCGCACACTTTTAACATTCCCACACTAGCCGGCGGTGCTGGTACGCACTTTCCGGGTGAATTTTACAATACTTTTCATATCAATTTTACCCTCCAGTTCCAAAACCACAACAGAAGAGTCGTCTGATACAACCACCACGGCTTCCCTGACCACTCCATCTTCTGTACGCATTTTGATCTCGATATGATCTTTGCCATCATTTACGATCACGAGGTCTTTGAAATCATCATCGTTGAGGCTGCGTGCTATTGCAGTTCTCATATCGCCACGAGACTCCGGATTTTCAGCTTCGCAGGTGTATATGCTCATGCTGTGAAGGTGCCGCAAAAATGATTTTAATTCCTGATCATCTTTGTCGAGCATATAGCTGAAAATGGACGGCGGAAAGGAGATACTCGTCACTTCGGGGCGATGCCGGTACTTATCCATCAAATGGTGGAAATGATTGTGGCGAGCCTGACAGGGGACGGAAACCGCGAGTGTAGCCACACAACACAGTATGAACAAAAGTTTTGTAGTTTTCATTTTGGATAGATTTATCGAACTTAAATAGTGACTATTTCTTCTTCTGGCTTACAGAGTTCAAGTGCTCCATTCCTTTTATGTTCATTGATCTGGAAAGCTTCGATACCTGTTTCAGATCTATATCGCCCTGTAGGGAGATAAGGCATGCATCGCTGCCTGCAGCCATCATCACTAGTTCTGATATCCGGTCTCCTTGTTTTCGAATCACAAATTTCACCTGGTCGCCACCATCGTTTATCACCATCAGGTCCTGATACTGCGGTGCAGCTACCACCCGCGTCACGTCGCGGTAGAAATCCAGACTGGCCTTTGCGCCGCCCTTACATTCGCAGGATAATATCCTGATACCTGTGAGCCGTTTCGTAATATCTTTAAAATCCTGATCACTCTTATCATCAGACATTGCCGAGAACAACTCGAACATAGATTTGGTAAGCACCACCGTGGTGTAACCGTCTTTGCCGTTGTACTTATCAAACAGCACATCTACCGGCCCGGACTGCGCACGCAGTAACAACGGGAAACACAGCATCATCATCAAACTTAATTTCCTAATCATACTAACTGTTTTTTAACATTATCAATTTTCTCATTTCATCAAACAAAGCAATACGCGTGGTGACATCGGTACCCTTGTTCAGTTTTTCGGACACCAACATCAGTGCGACCTTAGCCTGGTTGTATCCTGTTGTGTCGGGTACGGCACTGCTCTGTGCTTTTAGCAAAACCGGCAAGAGACATAGCAGCATTAAGCATAGTTTTCTTTTCATGTTATTCATTTTTCGGTTTTAGATCCTGCAATTCTGGTTTCGGCTTCATTCAGTTTGGCAAGCCTGACGATGTGTTGGTTGCCCCTGTTGAGCTTGGTTGAAATAAGCCAAAGCGCCTGTTTTGTCTGCTGGTAGGCCAGTTGCTCGCTTTCTGTTTTCTTACTTCCTACTGCATCCTGATGCGACTGGCGCAAAACCACTAAAGACACCACTATAATACTTACCGTAGCGGCAACGCCCATCACCACCCTGAAATAAGACCGCCCGAACGGCAAAGCAATGGTCTTTGATCCTGAATTGGTGCTACCGGTGATATCTTCCAATTTCAGGGACGATACTTCTGTGGATGCCTCAGCCATGAACAAAAATCTTGCTTGCTCTGCTGCCAGATGAGATGGCACATCCGAATTCACGAAATAGTCGCGCAACGTCCGTTCTTCTTCCAGCGTGGTTTCCCCTTCATCGTATTTTAGCAGTAACGCCTCAATTAATTCCAAGTCCATAATTGTTCATTTTTATCAATTCTTCCTTCACTGTTTTCCTTGCTCTGGATAGGTTAACCCGTACCGTGTTCACGTTCAAGTCCAGGAGATCGGCTATTTCTTCAAATTCATAGCCTTCGATATCCCTGAGTTGCAATACTGTTTTTTGTTGTTCAGGCAGGTTGTTTACAATTTTATGCACCAATGACCTGCTATTCAACTGCTCGGTTCGCCTGGATGGATCTGCGATATTTGACCGGATCTCTACAGCCGGCAACTCTGAAAACGGCGCCTTTGCCGACCTCATCTTATCCAGACACAGATTGCGGGTCATGGTCATGGCGTAGGCTTCGATATTTTTTACTTCCCTTATTTCGTGTTTTTTGTTCCAAAGTTTCAGAAAGACCTCCTGAGTGATGTCTTCGGCATCTGCATGAATAGTCATCAGCCTTTTTGCGAAGCGGAAAATTCTATCCTTCAGTGGAAAGACCTCTATTTTAAAATCATCAACGGT
>CAIYJV010000018.1 GCA_903926605.1 uncultured Bacteroidota bacterium | reverse complement strand
TCTACCCGAAGGTAGAAAATAATGAAAGCAAATCACAACAAGCCTGTTTCCGGTCATCGTGAAATAAGGGTTGTGCTTCTACCCGAAGGTAGAAAATAATGAAAGCAAATCACAACAACGATAACTAACTGCAAATTTTGGTTTTTGTTGTGCTTCTACCCGAAGGTAGAAAATAATGAAAGCAAATCACAACCTCGCGCCAGGGTGCCGTATCTATTTTTTAGTTGTGCTTCTACCCGAAGGTAGAAAATAATGAAAGCAAATCACAACCCTAATTGTTTGCCAGCATCACACACTTTTCAGGAAATTCGGTGGCATGGCGGAAAATGAGGTTGCGTATGTGGTCATTGTCCTGCAGGGGCTCCAGGTTTTTTTGCAGGGTCTCCATATTGCTCAGCTCAGACTTTTCGTAGTCCAGGTAGCCCATGCCCACCAGTACACCCTGCATCACCAGTATGCAGCTATGCTCGTTGTCGTCAAGCCCCTTGTCCACCAGCGCAAAGGTGGGCAGGCTTTTCTTTAGGGTTTTTACGGCATTGGTCACACGCTCGTTATATGCTGCCGGTGGTAGATGGGTGCCGCAGTCGCAACCCTCGGGGTTGTCGGTATAGCAGGCTATGTTGCACAAGCGGGGGCACAGGCCATACTCGTCTATCAGCTCCTTTATGCGGCGCTCGCCCTCTGTCACCGTATTAAAGGTGTAGAGCGCCTGGTAGCCGGTGCGGTTGCGCTCTATGGTAAACCGCATATAGCCCTGCTGGTCTTCGTAGGTGAGCAGCGCAAACTGGGCCAGATAGCCCCGCTGGCTGCGGTTGTGTATGGGCCACAACCTGCGTATCTCGGCGCTCTCCAGAATCTCTGCCATCAGCTCTGTTGCACACTGCTTGTAAGTGATGCGTATGGTTTCGCGGATAAAGTCCTGCTTCTGCCGGCTCGGTTTGTTGTTCGAAAAGTGGCTTTTTACACGCCGGTGCAGGTTCTTGGCCTTACCCACATAAATGGTCTTGCCCGCAGCGTTCTGAAAATAATATACGCCGGGCGAAGACGGAAGGCGGTCCAGCTCGCTCACCGGCAGGTGCGGTGGCAGATAAGACTCGCGGTTGCGGCCCTTGAGCATAGCCTTTATGGCTTCGCCATTGTCGCGTTCTATTATGATACCCAGCAGCTCGGCCGTGGCCAGCGCATCTCCACCGGCCCTATGGGCCTCTGTATGGCGTATGCCCAGCTGGTGCGTAAGCTTGCCCAGACTGTATCCCGCCATACCGGGCAGCACCTTTCGTGCCAGGCGCACCGTACACAGCTTGCGGCTGTCCAGCTCAAAACCCGCAGCCTTGAGCTGATGCTTTACAAACGAATAGTCGAAGTTCACATTATGTGCCACAAAAACCTTGTCTTGCAGCAATTCGTTTACCTGGCCGGCTATTTCGCGGAAGGCGGGCGCATTGGCCACCATATCATTGTTGATACCCGTGAGCCTCTGTATAAAAAAAGGAATAGGTACATGCGGATTTACCAGCGACTCGAAAAAATCTATCACTTTCTTACCGTCATGTATCACAATGGCAATTTCGGTAATGCCGTTGCCCGATGCATAACTACCCGTTGTCTCTATATCTACTACCGCAAATAACATTTGCCGGACTACTTTTCTCAAAGTTAGTCAGTAAATCGCACTAACCGGCAAATTTCAAACCCGGCCTGCGACAAACCTCCCCGACGCGCACAGACCAACCGCCGGCATACCGGAGACAGGGTTGATGTCCTTTTAGTTCCTGATGGGCTTGCAGCCATGATGCCAAACGGGCGGTAGAAAATTGGCCTATATTCATGTTTTTTAATTTGCGGAACAGAAAATAATATGCATCTTGCGTATTCAATTTTTTAAAACACGTCATCAACTGTTTCTGAAACTGTTGTTAAATCAAAAAAAATGAAAAAATTATTTTACACACTCGTGGCCGGTTTAGTGGCTGCAAACGGTGCCTATGGGCAACTGGGTTCACGCCCGGCAAAATGCGGTATGCAGCAATTCCACGAATACCAGATTTCGCAGAACCCCGAGTGGAAACAGACGCAGAACCAACAGCGTAACTCGCTCCAGACTGCTGCTGAATTTTACAAACAGTATAAAGCCCAGTCGGCTAACGCAAGGACCACGTCCATCAGTGCTATACCGGTAGTTTTTCATATCATCGTAGACTCGGCGCAGTTCAATGCACTGGGCGGTACGTCGGGTATCATCAAAAGGTGCGACTCGCAGATAGCGGTACTCAATGCCGACTTCAACCACCACAACTCAGATTCCACCCTGATTCCTTCAGGCTGGGATACACTTTGGGGTAACAGCGGTATCACCTTTGGGCTGGCACGCATAGACCCTACCGGTGCCTGCACACCCGGCTATGAGGTAAAGATCATCGCTGGCTCTACCACTTCCGACGCTGGTTTCAGCAATGTGAATTCTTCTTTCCCCGAGGCAAAAACAGCAAGTACGGGTCTTGCCGCTTGGGATGTATCCAAATATTACAACGTATGGTGTATCAACTTCACCGGTTCTGGTGCCGGCCTGTTGGGAATTACCGTTCCCAAGAGTTCTACTGGTAGCTGCTGGGGTTGTTCTCCGCTAAACGAAGAAGGCGTATGTATTCTGTACAATACACTTGGTAAATCTGCTTCTGGCACGGGTTCATGGCCTACCCCCTACAACCTGGGCCGCACACTTACCCATGAAACCGGACACTTCTTCGAGATCTGGCATACCTGGGGCGATGACAATACACAATGTCCTACCTGGTCTTCTACAGCTACTATCACTGGTTCAGGGCTCTCTGCCTCAGCCGGAGACGCTGGAATCACCTGCTCCAGCGGAACGGGTTATGATGATGGCCTGAACGATACACCTCCGGAAGCCGATGCCGTTTATGGCGCTCCCACCTACACTATTTCTGGGGGTACAACCTACGATTGCTGTAAAATGCACGGTTCCGTAAATACACAACCCATTGGTATTGCTTGTCTCAGCTATATGGACTATACCGACGATAATGCCATGCACCTGTTCACCCCCGACCAGTGTGCAGCAATGGCCAGCATGGTGTTGGTTCCATCTTCGTCAGGTACAGGCGCTACAGGTGTAGGCACTATAGGTGAAAACTACAACCTGACCCAAAACCCCAGCCTGCTGATATGCCCCACGGAGGTTAAGAATATCGAGATCAGCTCCAGCCTGTCGGTATATCCCAACCCCACTACCGGTATTGTGAACGTGTCTATCAATTCAGCAGCAGAAAATCTGCAGTCACTTACAGTGACCAACCTCGTAGGTCAGGAAGTGATCTCTATAAAAGGCCGCAACAGCGACTTTTACAGTCTGGATCTGAGCGGAATGAGCAAGGGTATGTACATTATCAAATTCAACTTCGCCTCAGGCAGCGTAACCCGCAAAGTGATGTTGCAGTAAGCAAAATGGTTTTTTTACAGAAAGGTTCGTACCTCACGGTGCGGACCTTTTTTTATTTGGGTTCAAAAAATTCGCATCATCCTATCGCAAACCCCTCAAACACAAACAAAAGGCTGCGCTGCAATTAGCGAACCAACGACCAGTTTTATAAGAAACGCACAAGGAGGCCGATCCCCAGATTGGCTGGTACGTTTCTTTCTGCCCAAACCACATTCCCTGCCTTTTTGCGCCACATGCAAAATCCTTATAGCCACTATACAAGGCCGGTATAGCGCTGGCGTCGTTTTTTATTCACCCCAGAATCCTATCCTAACTTTATACCCGTTTAGCCCGCAATTGGCCGAATGCCAGGGTATGCGCATCGTATTTCGCCGGGACTTTTGTCCGCCAGATGTAACATTTGTTACCCAACCTTTATTGATAACCATAATAATATACAATTTTTTTTCTGTAATTGTAACATAAAATACTGGTTTGTTACCTAGAAATAAAAATCATATAATACACAATCAATCATTTACATATACAAAAACACAAAAAATGGGCAAATTCAACACAAAAATTTTTTTCGCTGCCACAAACCTGCAAACAAGCTGTTATACCATTTAGACAACAAAAATTGGCATGAAAAGTAGTTGCCACGATCTTTAGATCGTGGTCAAAAGCCATTGCCTTTAGGGCTTTAGCCGAAACAGACGGCTGGGTCGAAATGTCATTTTTTGAAGTTTAATTGGTATTAGAAACACTAGTGTCCGGTAAAAACTAAAGGGGCGGCAAAAAGCTACCCCTTTATTACTTTTGAGTTACGACACCTAAAAGTATGCTGCAAAATAACACTTTCTCCGGACAGCCGGTATTTTCTCAAATTG
>CAIYJV010000017.1 GCA_903926605.1 uncultured Bacteroidota bacterium | reverse complement strand
TTATCAGCACTCTCGGCTGTTGTGCGATCGTACCAATAGCGTCCTTGAACTTATAGGCAGCGCCAAAAAACAACGGCCCATTTATCTCGAATACCACGACACGGTCTGGAACACTATAATTCTGGATACCATCAGGGTCCGATTCCTGATCGTCTTCCCCACCGGTGATATCCCTGACGCTGCTGATACTGGTCATTTTCTGCAGGAAAAGAATGGCTGCAAGCAGCATACCGGTCTCTATCGCGACCGTAAGGTCTACCAATACCGTAAGCAGAAAAGTGACCACGAGTATGAGTGTATCGTTGCTGCGGCTTTTGGCGATGGCCAGAAAGTTGCGCCACTCGCTCATATTATAAGACACGACCACCAATATCCCTGCCAATGTGGCCATTGGGATCAGTGCAGCCAGTTTGCCTACTACAAATACAATGAGGAGCAAAACAACTGCATGGATCATACCGGCAACAGGCGTGCGGCCACCGTTGCGTACGTTGGTGGCAGTACGTGCAATGGCACCTGTAGCGGGAATTCCACCGAATACGGAACTGGCGATATTGGCAATGCCCTGTGCGATAAGCTCGGTGTTAGAGCGGTGTTTGCCGCCCGTCATACCGTCTGCCACCACTGCAGAAAGCAAGGACTCAATGCCACCCAATAATGCGATGGTAAAAGCTGGACGCATGAGTTGCTGAATCGTAGCCCAGTCCGGAATAGGGAACGACGGCGCAGGAAAAGACGAGTGTATCTCGCCAAATTTAGAACCGATAGTCTCTACAGTAAATCCGCCTATACCCGGAACATAATACGCTAAAAGCGTAGTAGCAATTATAGCCACAAGGGAGCCAGGGATCTTGTGTGTGACCCTACCCCATGCCTGCGTGATAAAAATAGTAGCCAGCGTGATACCTATGGCGTAGGGATTGACACTGCTGATGTGCGCCGCAAATGCGCCCCACTTGCCAATAAAATCGGCTGGGACTACACCCATTCTAAGCCCGAAAAAGTCTTTGATCTGACTGGAAAAAATAATGACCGCAATACCTGTGGTAAATCCCACGATTAGCGGATGGGGGATATAGCGTATGAGTGAACCTACCTTGAATACACCCATCAGTACCAACAATATACCGGCGATAAAAGTGGCTATGATAAGGCCATGCACACCAAACTGCTGTACAATGCCATATACAATGACGATAAACGCACCGGTAGGACCACCGATCTGCACTTTGCTGCCGCCCAGCGCCGAAATAATAAAACCTGCTATGATTGCTGTGAACAACCCTTGCTCAGGGGTGACACCGGAGGCAATGCCAAATGCAATGGCAAGCGGCAATGCCACAATACCTACAATAACACCGGACATCAGGTCTTTAGTGAACTGTGCCCTGGTATAACCCTTTAGCGTATCTATGATCTTTGGCCTAAATATCCCGCCCTTTTTGTTGCGCCTTGTATCTTTTAATGATTCTTCCTTACTCACGAAACACAAAACTAGGAGTGTTTATTATTGAATAACAAATCAATTATCAATCAAAAAAGTGACAAAAATCAATTTCTTATACCTTTAACAAGAAATGAGCCACCCAGAAACGTTCCCGTCCGACAAATTTGACCTCAATACCTCGCTGGTGCTGAAAGACCTGCCGCCGGACATTATGAAGTTGCTGGAGCGGAACAAAACCACACATACTTTCAAAAAAGGGCAGATCTTTTTTCGGGAGCATAGTTTCCCTGCCGGGATCTATATACTGGAGAACGGCATGGTAAAAAAATACAAGTCAGACAGTCGCGGTAATGAATACATTATCTATATCTGCACACCGGGTGATATCATGGGGCTGCAATCCGTGCTCAGTACGGAAAGGTACCTTGACTCGGCCGCAACCTTGGCCGATTCTGAGATCAGCTTTATACCCAGAGAAGATTTTCTGGAGGCGGTAAATCTATCTCCACAACTGGCGAGCCGTTTGCTTAAGATCCTGAGTCATGAGTTCGGGGTGTTGATCAACACACTGGCACTGCAGGCGCAGCGCTCGGTAAAAGAGAAGCTGGTGATAAATCTGGTGACACTGCGGGAGAAATTCAGGCAACCTGAAGATACACCGCAGGATATAGTATCGATCAGCATATCCAGAGCGGACCTGGCATGTATGACTGGCGCGACAAGGGAAACCGTAGTAAGGCTTTTGGGCGAACTAAAGGATGATAGATTTATTTCTGCTTCAGGTGCCCGGATCGCAATTCTGGACTATCCGGCGCTACTGAACATTGTGGGGTTCTGACGGACCACCACTATTCATGGGCAATTACTACCCTTGCGCACCGATGTACGCCGGCACCAACCGCATTCAGAATGTACATACCGTTCGGATAATTGCGGACATCCAGATGCAGTTTCCCATGCCACATTTGCTGCGCGCGCACCGCATATACTTCTTCACCCCTTAAATTGGTCAATACCCAGTATAGTATGTCTGCATTTTCTCCGGCGCAGGCGTCCATGACCGTAATAGCTGGATTGGGGGTGACGATCAAGTCTCCAATTCCGGCTTTGGCTACATCTCTTACACCTGTATTCAACCATACCTTTCGTACCCGGAAATTGTATTTGTCCGTGAAAAGCAAGTTGCCATCTGCGTCCACTTTTATATCCGACGGACCATCCACCTCTGAAAAAGCAATATCCTGACCGTCGCCATAATAATATGCAACACCATTGCCTGCCATCGTGCTAATAATACCGGAGCTATTGATTCTCCGCACCCTGTTGTCTGCAAAATCGGCCACATAAAGGTTGCCATAATGGTCTGTAGCCAGTCCCTGTGGCTTGTTCAGGCGAGCGGCGGTCGCGGGTCCACCATCGCCAACAGGCACCGATATTCCTGCTCCTGCATAGGCATGAATGATACCGGCGGAGTCTACCATACGTATCCGGAACAAATTATCGGATATGAAAATCTTACCGGAATCATCCACCGCAACACCATAGGCCGAGATACGGGCTGTGGTAGCCGGGCCTTCGTTCCCCGATATCCCGCCTATTCCCATCCCTGCAACAGTAGTAATAACTCCAGTTGTATCAATTTTACGCACACGGTAATTGCCATTATCAGCAATATACAAGTTGCCATCCCGGTCAAATGCCAGACCAGTGGGCTGTGAAAGAGTGGCTGCTGTAGCTGGCCCGCCATCACCAAGGACCGAACCTCCACCTGCAAACCTGGTGATGATACCATTGGTATCTACTTTGCGGATCGTGCCGTGCTGCGCATCGGCCAGATACAGATTACCATGCACATCGGTCACCAAGCCTGCTATCGGATTCATACGGGCATCTGTGGCCGGTATGCTGTCGGCGTTGGGCATTAACCGGTGCGTGCCGGCGAAGGTGGACATGATACCGGTTGAACCGGATTTGCGAACAATGACCTGGCTGTCGATGACATAAATTGCGCCCTTACCATCAACAGCCAGCGCACCCGGGTTAAAAATCTGAGCGGCCAGGGAGGGGTCTCCATCGCCACCGTAAATCGTAGTGCTATCTCCGGCGATGGTAGAAATAATACCAGATGCAGCGACCTTCCTGATCCTGCAGTTGGTATGTGAAAGGGACGCCGGATCGTAATCGCAAATAAACAAGTTACCATTTTTGTCTGCCGTGACACCGGCAGGCCTCCGCAGTTTGGCCAGCGTGGCCGGACCACCATCTCCGCTGAAACCCAACGCACCCGTCCCGGCCACCAGGGAAATAATGCCCGCAGTATTTACCTTTCTGATCCTGTTTGTACCATATTCCGAAAAGACGATCGCACCGGACGTATCTATCGTAACGACCAGCGGATTGGACAAACTGGCGTTAGTAGCAGGAATACTTTCTAGCGCAGAGGCTCCGCCCCCTGCGATGGTCCTGATAATACCAGCCCCATCAATTCTACGTAATCTTTCATTTACCTGGTCGGCAATAACGAGATTGCCTGCCCTGTCCTGTTTTACGCTGGACGGGTAGTTCAACATGGCGTTTGTCGCTATGCTGTCATCACCTCCAAATCCCGCGGTACCATTACCCGCAACCGTAGTGATAATTCCGGAAGCGTTTACCATTCGGATCCGGTGGTTATACTCGTCGGCTATATACAGCCGGTCCGATGAATCCACAAAAACGCTGGCAGGTCTGTTGAGACTAGCTGAAACAGCAGGGCCTCCATCTCCACCAAAGGCAAAAGCCCCATTACCGGCATAAGTAGTAATGATACCATTGGTATCTATTTTCCGGATCTTGTTGTTGTTAAAATCTGCTACAAACAAATTACCATGCTTGTCATAGGCCACATCGTTCGCATTGTAGAAACACGCCCCTGCCGCCGGGCCTCCATCCCCATAATTGCCTATGATACCCAGACCTGAAATGACAGAAATAATGCCTGTAGCCTGATCTAGTTTAAACACCCTCGAATTGGCATAGTCTGCCACCACGAGATTTCCGGCAGCATCGAGTGTGGTATTCTGTGGACCGATTCCGACATTAAAGGCCGACTGGCCCGACGCATACCCGCCACCCACAACTGTTGTGATAAGCTGTGCAGACACAATGCTCGCAGAAAATGTAATGCCACACAGGCATAAAAACGTTTTGAACCTTACTGAAAAAGGCATAAAAATTCTTTAGGTATCAAAGAAAGTAAAAATCCGGTCTGATGATTCTAATTCCTGAGTGGTTTCCCGGTTGTTAAAATGCTCTGCAAACGCTCCAGGGTTTTACGCTCGCCGCATAAACTCAAAAATGCTTCGCGTTCCAGATCTAGCAGGTATTGCTCGCTCACCATTGTGGGTTGACTCAGGTCGCCTCCACACATCACCCAGGCCAGTTTTTGCGCAATGAGCTTATCATGGTCGCTGGCATATTTGCCCCTCCACATGGCGTGTATACCTGCCAACAGTCCACCCAGTCCCGCTCTACCCTGTACCCGCACGTCAGTCCGCGGTGCAGGCTGCGTATAGCCGCGCTCCCAAATGGCCAGGGCCTGCAGTTTAGCATCTGCAATGCGCCGGTCGGGATTTATGGAAATATGATCGGTTCCCGGCCGCAGCACAAAATTTTCGAATGCCTCGTGTGCAGAGGTAGATACTTTCGCCGTGGCAATATTGATAAAAAGCTGCTGGAGGTAGTTCATCTCCACATCTTCCCTGATGTTACGATCGGCTGCGCGCAGCGCCAGTTCCTTGGTACCGCCGCCGCCGGGTATCACACCCACACCTACTTCCACCAGCCCGATATAACTCTCCGCTGATGCCTGAACGGCATCGGCATGCAGGCACATTTCACAACCACCACCCAGAGTCAGGCCATGCGGGGCCACCACGACCGGCACACTGCTATAGCGCAGCCTCATGGTAGTTGCCTGAAACTGGCGGATAGCCATATCCAGTTCGTCGTACTCCTGTTCTGCCGCGAACATGAAGATAAGACCCACATTGGCGCCCGCACTGAAGTTTGCACCATTGTTAGCCAGCACCAGTCCCTTGTAGTTGTTTTCTGCAAGGGCTACCGCCCTCTGCACGCCCTCAAGTACCTCCCCGCCAATAGCATTCATTTTGGTGTTCCAGCGTAAGGCCAGCACCTCATCGCCTATATCGTAAACCTTGCAGGCGCTGTTTTTCCAAAGCACCTTTTCGTCCAGATGTTCCAGAAGAATGTAGCGGCCAAGGCCCGGCACAGGCACATAACCGCCGGTTACGGCATCATAATATTTACGTTGTCCGCCCTCTGTTTTATAGAACGTAGTAAAACCGTTTGCCACCATTGTGGTCACCCATCCTGCTACTGCTATTCCTGCCGTTTTCATTGCATCGAGGGTACGCTTCAGACCCAGCACATCCCAGCTTTCGAAAGCGCCGATTTCCCAGCCGAAACCAGACTTCAGGGCATCATCGATTTTGTATAATTCATCTGATATTTCCGGCACGCGATTCGACACATAGGCAAACAGCAAATGATGGAATTTCCGATAAAACTCGCCGGCCTTATCCGATCCACTGTACAATGCTTTTAACCGCTGCGCCAGATCGTCTATCTGTTTTGCAGCTTCCAGAGTGGCGAATTTGGTCTTTACCTTCGGACCATATTCCAGCGTCTCCAGGTTGAGTGTAAGTATTTCGGGTTTTGCACCCTTTGTTTTCAGCTTTTTATAAAATCCTTGCCCGGTCTTGTCGCCCAGCCACTTGTTTGCCACCATTTTTTCGAGGAACGGCGGCAAATTGAACAGCGCCACTGCTTCGTCGTTGGGGGCATTTGCCGGAAGATCTTTTGCAACGTGTACGAGCGTATCCAGACCCACTACATCGCCCGTACGGAAGGTAGCCGATTTTGGCCGGCCCATAACCGTGCCTGTGAGTGCGTCCACCTCGTCCACATTCAGACCCAGTTCCTGCATGACGCTAAAAACAGCCATAAAGCCGAACACCCCTACCCTGTTGGCTATAAAGGCAGGAGTATCCTTGCATATCACGGTGGTCTTGCCCAGAAAACGGCTGCCATAATCTTCAAGAAAACGCATCACCTCCGGGCTTGTTTCCGGTGCCGGTATCAGCTCCAGCAACCTGAGATAGCGTGGAGGGTTGAAAAAATGGGTGCCGCAAAAATGCTTTCTAAAATCTTCGCTTCGCCCTTCACTCATCAGGTGAATGGGTATGCCCGATGTATTGCTGCTGACAATGGTTCCCGGCTTGCGGTATTGCTCTATTTTAGCAAAAATCTGTTGTTTTACATCCAGCCGCTCTACTACTACCTCTATGATCCAGTCGCAGTCTGCAATGCGACGCAGGTCATCTTCAATGTTTCCGGTAGTGATCATTTTGGCTACGCCTCCATGGTACACTGCCGAAGGTTTACTTTTCAGCGTAGCTGTAAGCGCATCGTTAACGATCCTGTTCCTGACCACGGGATGCTCCATCGTAAGTCCCTTTGCTTTCTCGGTATCAGATAGTTCCCTGGGCAGAATATCCAGCAACAGCACTTGTACACCTATGCCCGCAAAATGACACGCGATACGCGACCCCATAACCCCAGACCCAATGACTGCAACCTTCCGAATAGCCCTGTTCATGACTGTTTAAATTAGACTACCAAGTTATTGAAAAATCGGCACAAAACGACTGAGCGGCATTTTTTTCAATACCAGAGGCAAACAAGAACAAAACCCAATTGTCATTCTGCCTTAAAAATCAGAAACGAATTGCATAATGTCCAAAAAAATATTTAAATATTTAGTTACATTACTTAATTTGCGCTCATTCGAAAATTAAGATTTTCAGAGCATGTTCCGGCAACAAAAACCGGACTTCTGCCAGTTTGGGGAGCCAACTGGAAAAATGAAAAAGAAATAGAAAAACAATTGAATGTATGAAAAAATTTGCACTGATCGCGTTATGCACATTACTGGCCCAAGTGGCAATGGCACAGGATTTTAAAACCACGCTGGCCAAAACTTTTTACGAATTTGACTCGGCAAAACTGCCCGAACAACAGATAGCAATGTGCAACAAGCTGGGCCTTGTGGCAAAAAAATGGAATAAAGAATGGACTGCGCACTATTATGTAGCGCTGGCCAAAACCATTTTGTCCTACGCAGAAAAAGACAACCCTAAAAAGGATGCTTACCTCGATGATGCCGAAAAAGAACTGGCCGAGGCCATAAGTAACATTGGCAAAGAAAATGACGAGACTTTTGTGCTGGCTGCCATGATTGCCAATGCACGGATGGCGGTAGACCCACAAAACAGGTGGATGAAGTTTGGACAGGAGTTCAGCAGCGACCTGCAAAAAGCAAAGGAACTGAACCCACAAAACCCGCGTATGTATTACCTCGAGGGCATTAGCAAATTCTTTACGCCCAAGGCTTACGGGGGAGGCAAAAAGATAGCACAGCCCTATTTCGAAAAAGCACAAACCCTGTTCGCGCCCGAGAACGACAACGATATAACCAAACCGTCCTGGGGTAAGAAACACAATGAAAATTTTCTTGCCGAGTGCAAAAAAGAAGACAAAGAATAATAACAGTCTAAAAACGGTATGATATGAGATACCTTGAAAGTGCCGCCGGAATTTTCCGGACTTACAAAAAACTGGGACAGACTTCGCTGGACCGGATCTCAGAAGCCGACCTTGCGTGGAGTGCCAATGAAGAAAGCAATAGCGCAACCGTGATCGTGAAACATCTGCATGGCAATATGCGGAGCCGTTGGGCCGACTTTCTGACCACCGACGGCGAAAAACCCTGGCGCGAAAGGGATGGTGAGTTTGAGAACCAATTGACCAGCCGTGCAGACGTGATGAATTTGTGGGAGCAGGGCTGGAAAATAGTTTTCGACACCCTTGCTACACTGACCGAGGCTGACCTGGAACACATTGTGTACATCAGGGGCGAGGCCCATACCGTTACTGAAGCCATAAACCGCCAGATTGCGCACTACGCCTACCACGTAGGACAACTGGTATATATTGCAAAGCTCCGCGGCCATACCGAATGGGAAAGCATGACGATTCCTAGAAAGAAAACGGGAAATTAATATTTTACACCAGCTTGCCGGTCATTGGCAGCTCGCACTGCCGCAGACATTTCAGCGATCAGCATGGGGTCTTTTTCAAAGGCAGTTCCTATGATCACTAAATTGGCACCCGCCATACAGGTTTCGTACATTTTCTCGGCTGTGCGAATGCCTCCGCCTACCAACAGTGGCACGATTAGCTGGCTACTTACCATGCGTACCATATCTGCGCTGATCGGTGTGCGCGCACCGCTGCCCGCATCCAGGTAAATAACGTGCTTGCCCTGCATTTCGCCGGCCCATGCAGTACAGAGCGCTATATCTGGCTTGTCTGCGGGAATGGGTGTAGAATTGCTGATATAGGATACGGTGGTTGGAACGCCCCCATCTATCAGAATGTATCCTGTAGATATGATCTCCAGTCCGCTGGCCCGCACTAACGGGGCGGATACCACGTGCTGACCGATAAGTAACTCCGCATTGCGGCCCGATAACAACGAGAGATACAACAAGGCATCGGCCTCCCTGGCCACCTGGGCCGGGCTGCCCGGAAATAGTATGACGGGAATATTGCTATGCGCCTTAAATACCCGGATACACTCTTCCATTCTGTGGGCCATCAACAAACTGCCTCCCACAAGTAGATAGCCTACTTCCGATTCGTTGCATAACTCAGCCAGACGGGGCATACCATCGGGATCAATCTTGTCCGGATCGGCCAATACCGCTAAACCGCTCCTGTTGGCGGCCTTAAGAGCCTGCAGACTCTTGTATATAGCACCTGTTGTCAATAATAATTTTTGGGAAGGTGATTAGGCTATAAAGGTAATAAACGCAAGCAAATTACTGTGCTAATAGTAGGTACCCGGCACTAGGTAGCGGGTAACATAGTCTTTTACGCTTTCCTCAAGCGAAGAAAACGGCTGCGCATAGCCTGCATTCCGCAACTTGGTCATATCGGCCTCAGTAAAATACTGGTATTTGTCGCGTATATCCGCTGGGGTATCTACAAAGTCTATCTGAATGGGCAATGCAAGCGCTGTGAAGATGGCACTGGCAAGATCATAAAAGGTGCGTGCCGTCCCCGTACCCGTATTGTAAAGACCGCTGGCAGGCTGGTGTTCCATAAGCCAGGTGCATATCTGTGCCACATCCTGTACGTAGATAAAGTCTCGCATCTGGCCGCCATCGCCATATTTGGGATTATGAGACCGGAACAGACGGGTACGGCCTGTCTCCTTTATCTGTTTGAAAGCATGAAAAATAACCGATGCCATGCGCCCCTTATGGTATTCGTTAGGGCCGAACACGTTGAAAAACTTAAGCCCTGCCCAAAAAGGAGGTGTTTCCTTCTGTGTTAATGCCCAGATATCAAAGTCATTTTTAGAACGGCCGTAAGCATTGAGTGGCTGAAGTTGCGACACAATTTCGTGACTATCCACATAGCCCAACTCACCATTGCCATAGGTTGCAGCCGAAGACGCATATACCAGTGGAATTCGCCGGGCGGTGCATTCTTTCCAAACCGCGATAGAATAATCGAGATTCCATTTCCGATGCACTTCGTAGTCCATTTCTGTTGTATCGGTCCGGGCACCCAGGTGGAACACATAGCCCACTTTATCCCCGTTTTCCTGCATCCACGAGAAAAAATGTTCGCGATGTACTTTTTCGATGAATTTCTTATTCATCGTGTTCGGGGCTTTCCGGTCCACCGAAAAATCGTCTACAAGGATCAGTTTTTCAAACCCAAGCATGTTCAGATACCCGCACAAATAGCTGGCAATGAAGCCAGCAGCGCCGGTAACGACGATCACATCCTTATGCTGCATCGGTGATAGTAGTATTAATGGCCAGCCTCTTCTTTGGCTTCGCCTTCCTTGGTTTCTTTCTTTTCTTCAGCCTTTTCTGCTTCAGCTTTCTTTGGCTCGGCAGACTCGGCTTTCTCGCCTTCATTGCCACCGGCTTTCATTTCGGTGGTTTCTTTCTTTTCACCTTCACCACCCTTCTCGGCAGCAATAAAGTTAAGGCCTGCAATAAAAAGTCCTACCAGGATGATAACCAGCCAGAATGCAGACCTGAAAGGCACTGAAAACGGATTCTCTTGCGAGTTGTTGTGTGATTCGTGAGACATTAATGAATGATTTGTGGCAAATTTATATAAACGAAGTCATTTTCGGAAATATGGCTGATTTCAATTTTACAGGCATCCTATTTGTTCGCCCACCGTGGCAAACCTACAAAGCCTAGTTCAACTCTTCGATCATAAGTTTCATCTCCACCACGATCTTCCCTATAACCTTCTCGATGAATTCAAACTTTTTAAGTGCATCCTTTTTCTCCAATCCATTTTTCACCATGTGCTCCAGCGACTTCACATCGGTTTCGACAGAAACAATATTCAGGTTATTTACAGATGGTTTTATGCGGTGAGCCAACTCTCCCACCCTGGTGTAGTTTTCGCCGGCCAGCGCCAGCTTCATCTCTGCCAGGGTCTCGGGCATGGTCTCTACAAACAACTGTAGCATTTTCTGCATAAACTGCTTGTCACCCCTGCCTATCATCTCCAGATTAGACAGGTCGAACAATTCCCCTTCGGGTTCCTCTGGCTCGGGCTCAGGTTCTGCTTCTGCCACCTCCCGGCCCACCCACTGAGCCACCAGTCTGATGAACTTATGCTCATCGAATGGCTTTGAAATGAAATCGTTCATTCCCGATTCAATGCACTTCTGTTCTTCCTCCTTAAAGGCATTTGCGGTAAGTGCGATAATGGGTATGTTGGTGTCCAGGTTTTTCCTGATGTAGCGTGTGGCCTCAATTCCACCCATTACGGGCATTTGCATATCCATCAAAACAAGGTCAAAGTCACTTGTCACCCGCAGCTTTTCGGTGGCGACCATCCCGTTTTCGGCTTCCACAACCGTGGCACCATACTGGGTGAGCAGTGTTACCGCCAGCAACCTGTTCATTTCGTTGTCTTCAACCAGGAGTAGTTTTTTGCCCTTTAGTATCCTTGTATCTATCTCAATCTGATGCTGCTTGGGCAGATCGCCGGTTACGCCTTTTTCAAACTTCACGGTACAAATCACAACGGTTCCCTCTCCCTTTGCGCTTTCTACCCTGATATTGCCCGACATCAATTCTATGAGCTGTTTGCTGATGCTCATACCCAGACCAGTACCACCAAATCGCCGGGTTACACTTTCGTCTTCCTGCGAGAACTTGTCAAACAAATGTTCCACAAAATCCTTGCTCATTCCTATCCCGGTATCTACGATTCTGAATTCGAGCACCTGGAAATTAGATTCTTCCCAAACCATATTCACCATTATCCGGATAGAACCCGATTCTGTGAATTTTATGGCGTTGCCTATCAGATTCATCAGTACCTGATTGACCCGGTATGGATCTCCGTTAAGCACCGGTTCTATGTTAGGCGCTATTTCGGCGCTCAGTAACAGGCCTTTCTCCTCGGTTTTGTGACCCAGTACCTGCAATACATTGTCTATCAGATGACGCACGTCAAAACCCACTTTCTCCAGTGTGAGCTTACCGGCTTCGATTTTAGAGAAGTCCAGCAAATCGTTCAGTATCACCAACAGATTGTTGGCCGCGTTGTGTATCGTATTGAGATATAACCTCTGCTGCGGCTCCAGTTGCGTCTTTTGCAACAATTTCCCTATACCCAGGATGGCGTTCATGGGCGTGCGTATCTCATGGCTCATATTGGCCAGGAAAATCTCCTTAGACTTCGCGTTCAGTTCGGCTTTGTATTTGGCAACGGTCAGCTCATTTTCCAGTTTTTTCTGCGACGAAATATCAAGGAATACGCCGACACAGCCCAGCAGCATGCCGCTTTCGTCTACCGACTGGCTTTGGCCAAAAAGCCACCATTTTACATCGCCCGTCTTGTTTTTGGTTTTCACCTCATAGGCTTCACCACTCTTGTAGGCATCGCCCGCTTTAAATTCTTTTCCTTTCAGGTCTTTGCCATGGTTCAAAAACCGTTCATACAGATCCTCACCCACCAGTTCGGTTTCCGCAAATCCGGACATCTCGCAAAAACTCCTGTTGGCATATACGATCCTGTTATCTCCATTCACCTCAACCAGACCCAGATTCATATTCGCGATAATACCGCGATATTTCTCTTCACTCTTCTTAAGGGCCCTTTCAGCGTGTATCCTGTCGGTAATGTTTTGTGAAAAGCCAATAATGTAGGGTTCTCCATCTTCGCGTTTCAGCAGGTAGTTCTGGTACAAAAGGTATACCACCTTGCCTTCCTTATCCAGCGCCACCATGATCCCCTCGCTGGTACCATCGCGCAATACTACGTCCAGGTAACCTTTGCGAAAATCGGCGGCGTATTTGGGTGAAATAATATTCTGTAGTTTGAAACCCACCAGTTCGTCATAGGTGTAGCCCAACGTCTGCGTTACGGTAGCATTTACATCCAGCACCACCCCATTCAGGTCGTGGGTGCATATCAGTGCCAGGCTATGGTCAAAAATACTCTTGTACCGTGCCTCGCTCTCCAGTATCTTCTCCTCAATTTTCTTGCGCTCCGTGATGTTTATGCCATAGCCTATCACTATCTGCAACTCACCGGCGTCGTTAAAAACGGGATACATTTTCCGTATGTTGTATTCCGGAGGCTGATTGGGCGTAAGATTCATTTCTTCCCATTCCACAAGCTTCCTGGAAGCTACTACCCGATTAAAATTTTCCCGGCGCTTGCCCGCAAGTGCCACATCTTTTTTCCGGTATTCAAAATAGTCTTCGTCGGTCTTTCCTACAATCCACCTACGCAACGCAGGATCTTTTATGGCTAAAGGATTCACAAACAAATACCGGTGTTTGTTGTCGAACACCGCAATATCGGCAGGAATCTCATTCAAAATCTGTTCGTAAAATGCCTTCTGAGACTCCAGCTTGCGTTCGAATCTCACGGTCTCGGTGATGTCGGTAAATTTCCACAAATGGCCCTGAAATTCATCGCCTTCCGTAATGGGTATAAAATCCATGCGGAGGATGTTTCCATCGGCCAGTTCGATCATGTAATCCAGTCTCTTCCGGCCCTGTTTGTGCAGTTCGACTACAAATTCGGCTACTTTTCTGTAGTTGAGGAAAAGTTCCTCATTGTCGGTAATTACTTCCAGAAAATTCCTACCTGTAAAATCTTGTCGATCGGCATTGATACCGAAAAGCTCGCAGAATTTTTGATTAAAAAGTATGACCCGACTTTGTTCGTCTTCCACTACGATACCACTCTCCAGGTTTCCGATAAGCTTTGTAAGGCGGTTGCTGGTATTGAGCAGTTCCGTTTCGCGAGCCTTTAACTTTATGGTTTGTTCGTTATAAGATTTAAGTAACGACTCCGTGTCTTTATTTGTGATCTCCTTCGTTTGTATGATGTGGAGGAGGTCTACTATGGAGTCGTGAATGGCGTAGTCATTGATAAAAAGGTTTTTTTCGCCCATTTTTTCCATCGAATCAAACCAGGGCGTGCCCACAAACAACAATTGGTCTTTCGAAAACGACTCGAACTGCCCCCTGATCTGTACATCAGGAAAATTTTGGTGGGCAATGACCACCAGTTGGTCTTCCAGTGCCGCCAGGTCATCAAAATCGCACCATCCACCAGTCTCTGGGCGTGGCTCCAGAATGGTGAAGCAATGAAAAAAATTGCCGTATTTGTCGGGCTTGAAAAGCTTTCTGATACTGGTGCCACACGACTGTATTCCCGCGTCCCTACCAATAAGCAGGTAAAAAGGAAACAGTTTATTGAATTTTTGCTCGTCGAATGAAAATACCAGATCAGCCATTTGTTTCCTAATTATTGTGGTGCATTATCGTCTAGTTTTGTTCTGTTTCCCAACCCCCAAAAATAGCCTGGGTCCTATATCTTTATATCTCCGTCACTGATCATTTTATAAATGGTAGACTTACCGATCTGTAGAATGTCGGCAACTTTTACCACATTCTTGTCGTATTTCTCCAGATAAAAAGTTACGATCTCCTGGGTATATTCCTTCAGCGATTTTTCGGTAACCGTGAGCCGTTTGCTTAGACCCACACCGCGAAATGTAATATCTGTCACATCTATCTCCGACCCGTTGCCCATCACCGCAGCCAGGTCCATTATAGACTTCAGCTCGCGGATATTGCCGGGATAAGCATATGCCAGAAGCTTCTCTCGAGCGGCAGCGTTTATCCGAATAGGTTTAAGCTTGTTTTGCTGGCAAAAACTATCCAGAAAAAACTTGGCTAACACCAATATATCTTCTCCTCGTTCCCTAAGCGGTGGCAGGACAATGGGCAGACCCATGATACGGTAATAAAAATCTTCCCGGAAGTTGCCCGCCGCAACCTCTTGCTCCAGGTTTTTATGGGTGGCGATTATTATTCTTACGTCCAGTGGCACGCGTTCCTGCCCACCCAGGCGCACCACCTCCCTTTCCTGAATCACCCTGAGTAATTTGCTTTGTAAACTGAGGTCTAACTCGCCGATCTCATCAAGGAAGATGGTGCCGTTGTTTGCCTCTTCAAATTTGCCCAGCTTACGGGTGTTAGCACCGGTGAAAGCCCCCTTTTCATAACCCAGCAATTCACTCTCCATCAGTTCTCTGGGTATCGCAGCCATATTCAGGGCCACAAATGGTTTTTTTCGCCGGTCTGAGTTAAAGTGTATTGCTTTGGCCACCACTTCCTTACCAGTCCCTGTTTCTCCGGAAACGGAGACGTTGATATTGGTAGCTGCCGCTTTCCTGATCAGACTGAACACGGGCTGCATGGCCGGGCTATTTCCCTTTATGGTCTTTCGAAGTTCAAAATTGTCTACCAGCTCGTCTTTAAGCTGGTCTACTTCTTTCTTCAAACTCAGGTGTTCCCGTAGACGTGTTACAGCATTCACCAGCAGCTCGTTGGTATTGTTGTCCTTTACCAAATAATCGTAGGCTCCGTTTCTGATCAGGTTTATGGCTGTGGCAATATCTTCCTGACTGCTGACAATGATGACAGGGATTTCGGAATCGAATTGTTTTATTTTCTTCAGTACGTCAATGCCTGTACCGTCATTAAGGGTATAATCCAGTGTTATCAGGTCTGGCTTGCCTGAAAGACGTACCAGACACTCCTTTGCCGTGTTGAACTTCACGACTTCATAATCGGGATTCAGAGACAGGTAATAGCCCAATACTTCGCTGTACCAAGGGTCATCATCTACAATATAAATTTTAAATCCG
>CAIYJV010000016.1 GCA_903926605.1 uncultured Bacteroidota bacterium | reverse complement strand
GCCGACACCTTCCGGATGTACGAAATGTTCCTGGGGCCTGTGGAGATGAGTAAGCCGTGGGATACCAAGGGAATTGAAGGCGTACACCGGTTCCTGAAAAAATTCTGGAGGCTTTTTGCAGACGAACAGAACGGCTGGATGGTGAACAACGATGCACCTACGCCGGCGGAACTCAAAGTGCTTCATAAGTCCATCAAAAAAATAGCCGACGACATCGAGAAATTCTCTTTCAATACCGCTGTCAGCCAGTTTATGATCACAGTCAATGAGCTGACCGACCTGGGCTGTCATAAAAAGGAAATCCTGCAACCATTGGCCGTGCTAATTTGTCCCTTTGCACCACATATAGCCGAAGAACTTTGGGCAAAGCTGGATAATGAAGGTTCCGTGGTAATGGCCGATTTCCCGGTGTTCGAGGAGCGTTACCTGGTAGAAAATACCAAGAAGTACCCCATAGCCATAAACGGAAAACCCCGCGCCGAACTGGAATTCGCACTTGATGCCGAAGAATCATTTATCAAGGCTGAAGTCCTGGCAGATCCCACCATCCAAAAATGGCTGGAAGGCAAGGAACCCAAGAAGTTTATTTATGTGAAGGGTAAGATGATCAATATGGTGGTGTGATCTAACACATCAATACTAAAATTGTAGGGCAGGGATAAAACTCCTGCCCTTTTGTTTGTCATTCAAACCACGGATGCAACTATTGGAAAAATGAGACGTCATTATGAAATACTTATCAGTTCAGGTTACTGAATAAGGTTGCGGTGTTACTGCTTTTGTGATGAAGTCTAAATATTGTCCGGCTATGAATAAGTTTTTATTTTTTGTGTGCTCAATGATGGCATTTGGCATCGGTGTTTCCGCCCAAACGCAAAGTACGGATAGTCTTTTGTTGGCTAATTCTTATACTTTAATGCTGGATACTTCCGGCAATTTGTCCGGTAGCGGTGTGGAATTTCTGCTACGCCAAACTGCTGAATCACAATTTGTCCTGGTCGGTGAAAACCACAATACCCGCGAGATACCGGCGTTTACAACTGCGTTGTTCAATTTGCTACACGACCATTATCAATTTTCACATCTGGCTTTGGAACAGGACCCAGTTATGATGAAAACGGTTTCGTCCGGACCGTGGAAAGGAAATTTTGATTCCGTGTTTTCGCTGGCACGTAAGTATAAATACGGGTTCACTTTTATAGACGACGAAGAACTGAATATGTTGGCCCATATTTCCAAGTATCCTGTTAAGGGGAATGCTATATGGGGTTGTGACCAGTCTTTTGGAGTGTCACATGTAGTAGCCAAAATAAAAGCCAGATCAGTTTCAAAGGATTTGGATAGTCTGAAAGCAAGGGCGCTGCAGGCAGAGTCGAACAGGGATTTGGACAAACAACATTTTTTATCCCAAATGCTGACGAAAGCCGAATTAAAAATGCTGCGAAAATACCAGGCCAGTGATCCAAACGAAGAAATTGACTTTGGCATACGTGCTCTCATAATGTCAGACAGTATTTATACGCTCATGAGCACGAAACGGTCTTATGAAGGATGCGCCTTGCGGGAGCAGTACATGAAGACCCGATTTATGGAGGAATACAATATTAGCAAAACTGCCGGTGAAAAAATACCGAAAGTGGTATTGAAATTCGGGACATCGCATACTATGGATGGTTTTGAACCTAATACAGGAGTGGTGAATGTAGGCACTTTCGTGAGGCAGTTGGCAATTGCCAGCGGGATGACGAGTTTTTCTTTATACACCAAGATATACCGAACCGATAGCAGTGATTGGAACGACAATAACTATGTAGGCAAAGAAGTGATGCAAATATTTGCACGGTACGCGCCTGTAAATGAATGGACCCTATTCGACCTTCGCCCTCTAAAGGCGCAGTATTTCAACTCAGGATTGTCTGTAAAACTATCGAGAGAAAGCCGGGAATTTTTGGAG
>CAIYJV010000015.1 GCA_903926605.1 uncultured Bacteroidota bacterium | reverse complement strand
CTCAAAAAGAACAGTTTTGTGAATTGCACGATCTTAAAACTGATACCAAAACCTAATTGTTGCAGCCAGGCAGATTTGCAAGGCTGTGCGAACTGTAAAATGAACAGAATGCTCCTGAATGTGTTCTTTACAATCGCTCCAAAAAAAACACAATATTACAGGTGCGGCAAGTAATAGGGCGAAATAAACAAAAACACCAACACCCCCGTAATACTTACGTACAACCACAAAGGGAACGTATATTTAGCCAGTTTTTTGTGTTTCGGAAACTCGCTGATAAGGGCACGGTAAGCGGTAAACAGTATGAATGGCAAGATAACTGTTGCCAAAGTGATATGCGTGGCCAATATGAAAAAATACACAGAACGTACAGTGCCACTGCCACCAAATTTGGTCTCAACAGCCAGTAAATGGTGCCCGATATACGAGACCAGAAAAAGCACAGAAAGCACAATGGCACCCATCATCAGGTTTTTGTGCGCGACAAAATTCTTCTTTTTCACTGCCACCAATGCGGCGACCAACAATACAGACACCGTGAAATTGATGACGGCATTAAATAGCGCAAGGATGTGGACGTTGAAGGGCAGGTTCAATGCCAGTTTAAACTTAGACAAAACCACAACCGCCGCAAACACTACGAACGACACGGCCAGAATGAGCACCCGTGCCTGTTTGTCGTTTTTCTTCAATACAGGAGAAAGCATACAATTAATTTGCTATAAATAAAGTAATGGCGCAAATGTAGATAATTCTGCCTTGTTACTCCTATTAGTTTTTCCTATAGCCAAATGGCGTATAGCGTCCGGATAGCTCCGCGCTTAAAACCTTTTGCTTCCCTACCCTATTTATGATCAGTAGTTTGTGTAGAGATACATACTTGCAGTGTCTGATACACCGGTGAGCACGCCGTGGCAAACAACCGCCGAATCATTTAGGATCAAGTGCACCGGATTTACGCAGTGTGTAATAGACTCCTCGCTTTCAGCCTTGAACTGGCTCAGTTTGTAAAGTTTACCGGACGGCCGCAGCATGACCTGCCAGTCATATTTCCAAACCTCTTTACCACTAATGGGAAAATTGACCAGCAACAAACTTGCCGGGCCATTTACGCTCACTGAATAAGCTTCGAGCAGATTAGAAAAAGTTCCATCTGGGCTGAATCTGGTCACTTGGGCATTGGTATCGGCAATGGTGCCGGATGCGCTGATCTCCAGGCCCCGGATACCGTAGGTATAACAGGAGTACTTTTTACACGACGGCGCAACAGCCAACGAGACAAGCCCCAGCGAGGCAAACAAAGTACGAAATTGGTTTGGGCGAGCAGACTTAAATTGAAGAGGGTTCATATGTCAGGAACCGGTTTTTATCAGGTTCATGACAAATATAATAAGTACGGAAATTACCAAACAGGCTTTCGGATATGAAAATACCGGAATTTTAAAAAAATTAACACATGACTTTGGGAGCCTCCGTTTAGATTTTCTCGTTTATACGGTTTATACCGGCTTTTGCCTGGAGGTCAATATTGTTTTGAAAATCATGCGCGGGCATATCCAGAGCCTCCTGATAATACTGCAATGCCCTGGACTTGTCGCCCGACACCTCGCACATCCGGCCTTTGTGCAACGCAGCACGGGCCGCAAACTGGCAATGATCATTGCGACCATTGTTTATGGACAAATTAAAATAATCTGTTGCCCGGCTGCGCTCTCCGGACTCTTCGTATACCCGCCCCAAACGATAATAGTATTCAGTTTTTTCTGCGACCGTAGCCAGACTTGCCGGAACTATACCTGACAACACGCCAAAAGCACGGGTATAGTACCCCCCGTCCAGCAAAAGCCGCGACTGAAGGAGCCGACGGTCGGGCCAATCTGTTCCCCCACCAAATTTTTCGGCATTTTTATCTACGTCCAGTTCGGTATTGCCAGACTTCAGTATCTGCGTCCTGCAGTAGTTCGCTTTATCCTGCCGACCGGCGATGTACCAGTAATAAGCCATTTTGATCCAGGCGTCTTTAACATGCATTTCGCCCTTATTATCTTTCAGGAAAGTCTGAAAATAATATATACAGTTTGAATCCATGTCTGACAATAAGGCCAGGCCCATCTGAAAATTGAAAAACGGGTACTTATTAAAGTCCTTTTGCCCGAATACTTTTCGGAACGTCTTGATCACCTCTTCGCTTTTATTATAGTCAGTAGCCAGATAGATTTTGAAATAGGCATTCAACAGGTTGTTTTCGACACTGAACGACGGACTGTTCACGATGTCCCAAACTTCTTTTTGGCGCGACATGAAATAAAACCGGGTATACTGGTAGTACAATTCTGTTTCCAGCCTGAACGGCTGGGAATCGTCATGTTTTGCCATAAATGCACCCAGCCGGGCAACTCCGTTTTTTATAGACCCCTTCATTCCAGCTATAGACGCAAGCCACTTATAGTTTCCAGGCAATGAACCAATGATAGCATCTTCAAACCCTGAGAATATATCGTTATACTCAAATCCAGGAAACAATCGTTGGTTTTCCTTTAGCAGTGCGTAAGACCTCCTGAACATGTTGGCACCTTTAAGGTGATCGCCAAATCGAAGGTATATTACCGTCCAATGCATATAGATGCCCGCTTTGCAAAACCTGAACCAGGGCGACTTTTCGTCTCCGTTATCCAGCAGCTCCAACCGGGTATCCAGATGGCCTTTACGTTGCTCGTATTCTGCCTTGTCGCAGTTGAGCATCAGGAAAATAAAATCCTCATAGTCCGAAATGAAAGTTCCCATGAGGTTGTAGGGATTGTTCCTGAACTCCTTTAGCACCAGTTGCCTGCCCTCGTCGAAATGCAGCGAAAGTATCTGGTGATATGCCGCATTACAATTTGGAGTATAATCATACACGTAGTTTGCAGCATAGCAAACAACTTTTTGCGGCAGCAAAAAAAACAGAAACCACAAAATTTTCCGTGTCATGTGCTAAAGATATTATCTCGTGGGTAATTAGCCAATTTCGTGAACGCCCGATGGACTTATACGACCGGAAAGTTGAATTGCGAGAAAATGCTATTTAACATTATTCTTGCTGATTATAGCAGCCTTATTACTAAATTTGTCGTTTGTTGGTCCTTGACCGTTCTTAGAACATATAAAAATATTCGAATCCAATGCGTAGAGTTGCCCTTACATTATTTTGCCTGGCTATCACATTCTGTAGCGTATTGTACTTTTCCTGTGCAAAAGATGCCTGCAAAACCGTAAACTGCCAAAACGGTGGCACCTGCTCGGGCGGGAGTTGTTCATGCCCAACAGGATGGACCGGAACTTTTTGCCAGACCAGTGCGTTTGCCGGTAACTGGAGCGGAACAGACGCCTGCGATTCTATACACTCTTTTAATTTTTCCATAGCCCTGGATGCCAATTCATCGGACACTACAAAATTCGTGATCCGCAACCCGCACGGATTTACCAGCTACGTGAATGGTGTACGTTCTGGAGCCACCACAATTAATATTGCAACTCAGATGTGCGACACTGTTAATTTCAGCGGAACGCTTACGCTAAAGGATAATAACAGTCTGACGTTTACTTACACACTTACCGATACCAACAGCACGCACGCTACCACAAGCTGCAGCGGAAATTATACCCGCTAGTCCGGCTCAAAAAAGAAGCAGGTTTAAGGTTTTTTTGCCGATGTATCTTTAGCAAACTGTTTGGGTAGTCTGGATAAAGAGTCTGCTCTGGCCAACTCCAGCGCATTGAGTATGGAGTCGTTTCGAACCGACAACTTTATACGATGCTCTGTCAGTCTGGCATTGACGGTGGAATCCACCACCACATCGTACGGATTGGGCTCGCCTTCATTCTCACAGCCCGAAAAACATACAGACAAACATAGTATGCCTAAATAAAATACTATTCGCATCTCGTGGCAAAATTAACGCAACCACCTGATTTTTAAGTCCCATTCTCACACCCCAACTTATTTTTAACACCCCGACCCGCGATATACGATCAATCGCCTCTATGCCACCATCAGAATATTGAACGCGGTTTTTCCTAAATTTGCGAAAACAACATTTTAATTTATGGAGATCAAACAATTGTATACCAATTGCCTGAGCGAAGCCGCTTACTTCATCGTTAGTGAAAAAGAAGCAGCGGTCATTGATCCGCTTCGCGACACCGACACCTATATCAAAATGGCCGAAGAACAAGGCGTGACGATAAAGTACATTTTTGAGACCCATTTCCATGCCGACTTCGTGAGCGGACACCTGGAACTTGCCAAAAAGACCGGCGCACCCATAGTTTTTGGTCCCGATGCGAAAGCCGGTTTCAAAATACACAAGGCTGAAGATGGTGAAGAATTCAAACTGGGTGCCATCACCATCAAGGCGATACATACGCCGGGTCATACACTGGAAAGTACTTGCTACTTGCTATCAGACGAGCAGAAAAATCCTTATTGCATATTTACCGGCGATACATTGTTCGTGGGTGACGTAGGTCGCCCCGACCTGTTTTCCGGCAACCTGACAAAGGAAGAACTGGCATCTATCATGTATGACTCCCTGCAACAGAAAATAAAAACTCTCGCCGACCATATTATTGTTTACCCCGCTCACGGTCCCGGATCTGCTTGTGGCAAAAATCTGGGTCCTGATACGTTCAGCACAATTGGCGTTCAAAAAGCCACCAACTATGCACTAAAGGACATGAGCAGGGAAGATTTTATCAAAAAAGTTACAGATGGGCTTTCTGCCCCTCCGGCCTATTTCCCGCTGAACGCCAAGATAAATAGTCAGGGATACGACAGCCTGGACGAAGTGTACGAGCGTGGATTTGTAGCGCTTTCGGTTGAAGAATTTGAACAAAAAACCACAAACGGATGCTGGATCCTGGATACCCGCCCCAGCACGGTTTTTACAACCGGTTTTGTACCAGACTCTATCAGCATAGGGCTAGATGGTCGCTATGCAGAATGGGCAGGAACACTCCTGCCTCTGAAACAACCGCTGGTATTGATTACAGAGGTAGGTAAGGAAAAAGAAAGTATTACCCGCCTGGCCCGGGTAGGCATTGACAATATCGAAGGCTACCTGGCTGGAGGATATGATACCTGGCTGCAATCCGGACGAACCATAGATATGATCATAGACATAGACCCGGACGAATTTGCAATGGATCTGCCCTATGATGACAACATGGAAATTTTAGACGTGCGCAAAAAAGGTGAATTTGAAGATGGTCACGTAAAAGGGGCTTTAAACATGCCGCTTGACTCCCTTGTAGATCCGCTGAACGTGGCCATGATAGACGACGAAAAAAATCTTTATGTACACTGCGCAGGTGGTTACCGGTCTGTAATAGCCGCTTCGTTGCTGAAACGTCATGGATACGACAATCTGCGCAATGTGACCGGTGGATATGCTAAAATCAAACTACAGAAAAATGTACCGGTGGTGTTGCCGGGAAAGACGAGGGTGTAATTGAAAATACGATAAACAAAAAGGCTCCTGCAAAGGGGCCTTTTTGTTTGAAAGTGAGTTGTCCTAAAAACG
>CAIYJV010000014.1 GCA_903926605.1 uncultured Bacteroidota bacterium | reverse complement strand
TTGCTCTACCAGCTGAGCTAGGTTGGCTTATTTTTTGCAACGCGAAGTTAACAACATTTACTAAATTGTGACTGCAGTATTGGATTGAAATATTCTGATATTTTATTCTAAAAATTTCGTCCTTAAATCAAACACTAATATTATGTCAGCCGCATTCCTGAAGAAAATAAAAAACGAACTACCCATCTATTTTTCATGGGTTTTGCTCGTGTTGGGTATAATGCTGAGGTTGGCGGTATTTTGGGAAAACAGAAACTTCACTGTCGATGAAGCAAACATAGCGCGAAATATTTATGAGCGGGGATATTTTGCTTTGCTAAGTCCTTTAAGCTATGAACAGTTTGCGCCCAAATGTTTTTTAATAGGACTGAAAGCCATGACATTTTTCTTTGGTTTTAGTGAGTTTTCTTTACGAATGATACCCTTGTTAAGCAGTATTATTTCTGTCGTTCTGTTTTATCAATTGTTGAAAAAAGTAGTTCCGGCAAGGCATATATGGTATGGCTTGGCTTTTTTTTCTTCTTCGATGATTTTAATGCGTTATGCGTCTGAAACCAAACAATATGCAACGGATGTGGCAATAACAATCGCGCTATTGTTATTGTGTTTTCTTAAATCACCGGCAAAATTGAAACCTTTGCCATTTATACTTTTTTGGTCTGTAGCAGGTACAGCGGCAATTTGGTGCAGTATGCCATCTGTATTTATACTGGCTGGAATCTGGTTTTATTTTTTTACGCTGTGCCGACAGCAAAAAGGGCACTGGCCCGGGCTTTTTATAGTTGGCGGTTTTTGGCTGCTTCAGTTTGGGTTGTATTATTTTTTACTGCTAAGGCAGGAAATTAGTTCGCCTTACTTGCAGCAATGGCACAAAGGCTATTTCTTACAGCTTTGTTCAGACCAGCCCGGATCTTTTGCACATAATTTGGATTTACTGCAAAATGTATTTGCTTGCATTAGCGGTGGGTCGGTTTTTGCGTTGCTCGTCCAGTGTTTCCTGCTTATAATTGGCATTGGGTATCTGGCGTTACATAAAAGAAAAGAATTAGTGCTATTTGTGGTTCCGGTTTTAGGCTTGTTGCTTACTTGTCAATTTCATTTCTATACTATGTTGCCCAGGGTAGTATCTTTTATTCTGCCTGTACTTTTGGTGTTGGTTTCTTACGGTTTTAGTTTTTTAATGAGTTCGAAACTAGTCATAGTGCAGATCGCTATGGTTGTGGTTGCTTTTTTGGATCTTGATAAGTTCAATCAATTTCAGTTTTTATATAGACGATACGTTTCTGAAGAGTATACAGATGGTATGAAACTAGCGCGGGAAAACAAAGTATATGGGTCTCATTTTTATGTAAATGAGTTGATTGTTCCTGTACACCTCTACTACACCCATATCCATCCTGACAGTGCAAAATGGACCGATTTTAAAGATGCCCGACTGTTGCAGTGGGGACATTATGAGCAGGAGGTAGCAGCCATGCAGGGTAGGAACGCTGTAATATATTGCTGGTACATGGACGATGAACTAAAAAAACATGAAGCTATTTATCACGAGCATTTTGCAAAGGTTGAAATAATGAAACCTGCCGGGGTGACCCTCTATATGCTGGACGGTAAACGGGGGCAATGATCCTGCTATTGTTTTAGTTTATAAATACACAGAATCGAACTATTTAAAACCCTTAGATCGCAGACATTTTTTTTAAAATCGTAGTCTTCCGGATGCCAACGGAAGTTTGTAAAAAAGTAATCCGCATTTTCGCCGTTTTCAACGTATTCAAATCTTTTTCGTTCAACAGGTCCGAGCAAAGATATATTTGCGTCAAATACATCTCCACCTATAAAACTAGCCACCCTTATTTTAGACGATGTGTCTGTACGGGCAATACTCTCCAGTCCTTGTTTTAAACAAGGTGCCCAGTAATCCAAATCAAAATTTTTTCTAAGAAACTGCGGCTTGTGCGATACAAACGAATTAAAATATACTTCCTGAAAAGGATGGCTTTGAACCATAAAAATTGATGCTAACACAAATTGAACTGAATATAGCAATAGGCCGGCAAAAAAATATCTGGTTTTGGACCAGGCAACTAAAAAGTATGCATTAAAAAATACAATGGATGGGAAAATGAAATAAAAGTGCCGCCAATCGTCATAAAGCACCGGATGTACTGATACTATCGTTATCGCAGAAATGAATATTACAAGCGCTGCTAATGCGCCGGTTTTGTGGTTGTTAATTGTAAAAAAAGCGAAGGGTTCTCTTGCAAAATGATAAAGAAAAAGAGTGATACCTGCTATGCCACCGGCAAGCCATAACGGTGGGGTGGTTATAAATAGCCATTGGGCGATATAACTTTTAGGAAGATCAAGCGGATCTAGTAATTGCCCATTCAATAAAACTGACCTTTTATATGCCGAGAAATGAGACATTTGACGATAGGCACTGCTAAAATTAGCCAGAGGATCGTGCCATAGTATGGGCCAACATGCGTATAGTGTGAGGCTAAAGGCACTTAAAAAAAGGAGCAATCCCGTAAGAATAGCGGCTGGTTGTTTTCGCTTCAAAGTTGCCAATATCAATTCACAACATAGGAATGAGGTTATTATGCAGGGCAGCATCAATCCCGTGATCCGGATACTTGAAGTGAAACCACACGCAGTGCCGGCCATAAAAAACCAAAATTTCGTTTTTTTGTCAAACGCAATTTGAGCGAAGCAAAATGTTACCACGAACATAGACAAAAGCGGTATGTCCTTGGAGTTGAAAAATGAATGTGCATATATTCTCGGCATCATTGCCAGCATCAGAAATGTGAAACAGGCAATGAGTTTATTTTTGTACATCCTGTATACCAGTACATAACCGCAAAGGCAGCTTAACAGAAAAAACAAATGCGAATAAAAATGCCGCGAGCGCAGTATATCACCTGTCTTGGTAAGTCCGTTAAATTTTTCTATCCGGATGAGGAGCATTTCAAATCCAGCGCCATAGTACCGTCCCCCCATACGCAGTAGCTCATTTGAACCATTGAAGGCGTAATTGTAGTTGACCAGTCCAAAATATCTTTGTGTTTTTTCATCCCAGGCTGCTCCGTAGTCACCGTATATGATACATGCGATGATCAAAAAAATTGCGAACAATATAAGTCCCGGCAAATAGGTAACTATATATTGTTTTACGTTGTTCATTGCAGACATTTTGTTGGTTGGGTAGTTTATAGCAAACTGAATACCGCAATATACAAAAACCAGATGTAAAGGTGATTTGTGAATACTTGAAACTTATATTGCGCATCCGAAGTTCGGGGGGTAGATTCTCCAACCGTTTCGAGACGTTTCGTCACCTTGAATTCCCAGGTTTTGAACTACAGTTGTTTCCCTCCGATTTGTTAAATCTATAACCCTATTTCACCAATGTGCCGCCAGCGACTATTTTTGCGGCATGAATATGACTCCGGGATTTGCTGCATTGCAGGCTATTGTGAGATCAAGGCGCACCACTGGCTGGGCCAAAATGAATGGCGGTGTAATACCTGACGAAATGGTACATGAGTTGCTGAAACTGGCAGACTGGGCCCCCACTCATGGCCGCACAGAGCCGTGGCGCTTTTTTGTGTACAGCGGTGCTTCTATGGCTGCGTTCAGTCGCCAGCATGCCGATCTGTACAAACGCATTACACCTGAAGAAAGTTTTGCCGAAGCTACTTACGAGCGTCTGTTGCATTGTACCGACAAGGCTTCGCACTTGATAGTGGCTATGATGCAGCGTGGCGCTAATCCGAAAATACCGGTAATAGAAGAAGTTGCGGCAACATCTGCTGCAATAGAACATATTTTGCTCGGCGCAACTTCGTTGGGTATCTCTTCTTTCTGGAGCACTGGTGGTATGACACTGAAACCCGAGTTTAAGGATATGCTGAGTCTGGGCGAGGAAGACCAGGTGCTGGGTATGCTGTTTTTGGGTTATACCGACGAGGCATCTAAGGATGGGTCGAGGGTTATACCGATCCAGGACAAGGTGAGGTGGTTTTAAAACCGGTTTTTGGGGGAAATGTTGTTGGTCGGAATATCAGACCAACAACGGCAGAAAATATTTACTCCTGAAAGGGGGCTCCCGACCTATTGCCCTAAAATGAGTTTTCCCTTCAGAAAAGTTGGCTTATCATAAATGGGCGTTGCCTATTGGCGTTTCCGGAAGCTTGCTTTCAGGCCTCGGTACAGCCTGAAGACACCGTATGCGGCCATAAGTGCGCCAAAAAAGAAAGCCCAGCCCGCCTGTAACTGAACCTTGCCAAAGTACTTGCCGTAAATGACCAGCGCGCCAAAAAAAATGTAGATGGTGCCCATAGCCATATCCATCGTGGAGCGGAAGCCACTGTATACTTTGTTGTGCTCTATGCCGTCGTTATTGGTCATACAAATCCTTTTTAAAAATTACAGCGTTTTTGAATTGCCCTGCCGTGTAAACAGCAATACGTATGCCACTACAAACAGCATGGAGGTGACTGTGGCGGCCAGAACCTGAAGCAACAATCGTCCAAAATTAGAGATGCTCCAGTTGAGCATGGGGTAGTAGGCCAGGTGATGCAGAAACAGCAGGAAAGCCATATAGGTGAGGAAGGGTACACCACCCATTACCTTAATGCCCGGCTCCATACCCGAGTATTCGGTAAGGTTGCGGGGCAAAAGTGCGCTGAGTACGTTGGTGCGCAGGTATGCCATTAGTACCGTAGCGAAGGCATGTATACCGGCGGTATTCATAAAAGTATCTACAGATAGTCCGGTGAGAAAACCCAGCACCAGCAGCAGCCAAACTGGTGTCTCGAACGGGAGCAGCAGTATGAAGAGCTGGTATATGTGTGGTGAAAATGGCGGGAAGCCCGAGGGTACCACCCACCAAAGCAGATTGACACGAAAGAGCAGCAATACCTGCAACCCTATCAGGATACAAAAACGGAACAGTGTTTTTACGTAAATGTTCATTTTTTTCGTGTCTCTGTTGCCAACCTGTTTTTGCAAACCTACTGCAACAGTCTTTTGTTTTTATCTCAAAACAAGACCACGCCTTGTTTTGCCTTATTATTTGCCTCCTCTCCCAAAAAAGTCTCACACCTGGTGTTCTACTTTTTCCGGACCGGTATTATTTTTTTATGGTCGAGTCTTCCAGTTGTTTCTTCTCGTCGTTCATCTTGTTTTCAATCACATATACATACTGCAGATTTCTGAAATTGGTAGACGACCTGAGCGAAATGAGCTGCATGGCATTTTTACGAACTGGTTCGGTCTTTACCACGGTGCCGATCATAATATTGGGCGAAAATAAAGAGAACATCGCGGTATAGACCGTATCGCCTTTTTTTACCTCCACCTGTTGCGGCACATCTGTAAGCTGCAGTATCTCGGGGTCTTTTTCGTCCCAGATTATGTAGCCGGTGGTGCCA
>CAIYJV010000013.1 GCA_903926605.1 uncultured Bacteroidota bacterium | reverse complement strand
CTGAATGGACAGAAGTTGAGTTTTGCATTCCCCAGGGGATATAATAAAAAGCTACAGTTGGTGATAGATCCAACTGTGATATTCTGTTCATTTACCGGCTCAACCGCCGATAATTGGGGCTTCACCGCTACATACGATGATCAGGGTAATTTTTATGCCGGCGGATTGGTAGACGGTCTAACAACAGGTACTTCTTTCCCTGTGTCTCCTGGTGCATATCAAAGCGTATTCGCTGGCGGGCAGGGCGGCTCTGCGATAGAATATGCGGCCGATCTTGGCATTATGAAATTCAATCCCACGGGTACAACCCGTATTTATGCCACTTATATCGGTGGGAGCTGTAACGAGCGCCCTCACAGTATGATCGTGGACTCTGCTGGCAACCTGATCATCGCAGGACGAACACATTCTGCCGATTATCCGGTAACCCCTGGGGCTTATCAAACGGTAAATGGGGGTGGCTGGGATATTATTGTTACCAAACTTAACCCTTCCGGGACTGCCTTGGTCGGGTCTACCTACATTGGGGGTACAGGAGACGATGGTATCAATTATGATTCTACTGAGGTCGGCTATGGTCATCTCAAATTTAACTATGGCGACGATGCCCGCAGTGAAGTTCAGATTGACAGGGCTGGGAATGTCTATGTGACTGGTAGTACGGAGTCGCCCAATTTCCCGACCACGGCTGGTGCCATTGCAACCACATCTTCCGGACTGCAGGACGGCGTAGTGTTCAAGATGAACCCCAATCTTACCTCGCTTTTATGGAGTACTTATATCAGTGGTACCGGCGATGATGCCGGATATGTGCTCACCTTCAACAGTAGCCAGACCGCGTTGTATGTGGCCGGTGGCACCAGCTCTACCAATTTCCCGGTTACTCCAGGTAGCTGGCAGACTACCTACGGCGGTGATTCCGCAGACGGTTATATCCTGAAGTTCCGGAACAGTCCACCCTACGACATTTTGAAAGGTACTTATATCGGCACATCCCACTACGATCAGGTTTACGGCATACAGATAGACAACGAGGACAATGTGTACATCATGGGTCAGTCTATTGGTGGTGCTTTCCCTGTTACAACTGGCACTTTTGTCAACCCCAATTCTAGTCAGTTTGTAATGAAGATTGATAGTAATCTCACCACGGACCTAATATCCACGGTTTATGGGTCCGGAGATCCGGTTCATTCCAATATTTCGCCAGTAGCTTTTCTGGTTGACACCTGCGAAAATGTGTATATATCCGGTTGGGGTGGTAACCTTACACTGGCCAGCGCACACTCTGGTTTTTGCACAGGTATGCCAACCACGTCTGATGCTTACCAGTCTGTGACGGATGGAGCCGACTTTTATTTCATAGTTTTTGCGCCCGGACTTACTTCACTTCGTTATGCTACTTTTTATGGCCGCAATACCGGCACTACTTTTTGGGAGGGCGAGCATGTGGACGGCGGTACCAGCAGGTTCGACAAGCACGGCATAATTTATCAGGCCATTTGCGCCAACTGCGGCGGCCCGACTTCAACTCCTTTCCCTACCACAGCAGGTTCATGGGCTACAGTAGACGGTAGCAGCAATTGCAATGAAGCAGCCCTGAAGATCGCATTTAATATAGGTCCGGTCATAGTGAATATTATTGCCAGTCCAAGTACACACGGTTGTGCACCGCTGACTGTGAATTTTGAAAATTCCAGCACCAACGCACTTACGTTTAACTGGGATTTTGGTGACGGCACACCCGTAAGTACCGCCTATGCGCCAACACACATTTTTACTACTCCCGGCACCTATACCGTAACCGTTTCGGCTGCGAACAATAATGCTTGTTTCCGCACCAACGATACAGAAAGATTGGTGATCTATGTGGACACCAACGCCATACACCCCAATTTTATCTACACTTTTACGGATACCTGTGGACCATTTTCTGCGGAGTTTTTTAATACATCCACCCAAACAGTTCTGGCCGATACCTCTTTCACGCATTATTGGTGGTATTTTAGCGATGGGGGAAGTACTACACAGAGAGACTCCATTACACATTCCTTTCCCGCATTGGGAGTCTACACTGTGACACTGGTGATGAGAGATTCAGCAGCCTGCAACTCACCCGACACCGTGAGCAAAGTGGTCTCATTTAGCAATTTCCAAGTGTCAGGCAGTTTTCATGTTCCGGACACAATTTGTCTGGGGACAGCTGTGACACCCACGTTTACAGCAAATGATGCTGCTTCCCAGTTATGGGATTTTGGCAATGGGTATACATCCACGGCAACACCGCCAACGTACACCTACGACTCCATTGGCACCTATATGGTTACCTATATTGTTACCAATCCCGCAACCTGCAATGGTGCAGATACGGTCCACCAGTTGATAAACGTCCTTACTGCGCCAACAGCCAATTTTACTTTTACACCACTCACCCCCGTACCCAACGAGCCAACCAGCTTTACCAATCTGTCGCTCAATGCTACCAGTTTTTATTGGGATTTCGGTGATAATACCAGTAGCACAGAAGTAAATCCGGTACACCAGTACAACACCACCGGTACTTTCAGAGCCTGCCTTACTGCCTACAACCCCAGCCATTGCCCATCCAAGATTTGCAAATTGGTACCGTCTGAGGTGTCTCCTGTGGTGGGCATACCCACGGGCTTCAGTCCCAACAACGATGGAGAAAATGACATATTGTATGTAAAAGGTGCTGCCATACATACTTTGGACTTGAAGATCTATAATCGCTGGGGCCAGCTTGTATTTCAAACCACCAGTCTGGAACAAGGATGGGATGGTACTTTTAATGGCCAACCACAACCTGTAGACGCGTATGCATACGTACTGCTGGTAGATTTTATTGATGGTTCACACAAAACACTTAAAGGCAATATCACATTATTGAGATGAGAAGAACTTTCCGGAAATGTTTGTGGGGTTTGTTGCTGGTCTTGTGTACCGGCAGTTTTCGCGATGCCATTGGCCAGGCGATCCATTATTCACAGTATTACAATGCTCCAATGGTCATAAACCCGGCCAACACCGGATTAATGCCTGAATACGACTACCGGCTCGGACTGAATTACCGCAACCAATGGGCCGCCATACCTGTTCCATACAATACATTCTCGGGCTATGCGGACTACAAGATCGGTGGGCACAACGATAACAAGGTCTCTAATAACTGGCTCGGAATGGGTTTTCTCTACAACTTCGACCAGGCCGGAGACGGCAATCTGGGATTGTCGCAGATTCAGGCCAGTCTGGCGTATCATTTGCAAATGAGTGAGTTTACCATGCTTTCTCTTGGGTTTTCCGGTGGGTATGTGAGCAGGTCGGTAAACTACGACCAGCTTACTTTCAATAACCAATGGGATGGGTTCACATTCAATTCGCAGATGTCCAGCGGCGAGAAATTCGGTATTATACGCAGCCAGTATTATACTGGTGCTGCGGGAATTAATTTTGCATGGTTTCCAAACGAAGCCGTATATATCAAGATGGGTGGAGGCGTAGCCAATCTAAACCAGCCGGTTGAGAGTTTCTACGGTGGCAAAAACCAGGTGCAAATACGTCCTGCTGCCAATTTGGATATGTTTTTTCAGGTTAGCCCTAATTTCGTGGTCAACCCCTCTGCATTTTTCTGCACCCAAAGTACAGCAATGGAGATCGTAGCCGGAACCCTGACTCGTACCACCCTCGGAGGAACCTACCTTAGCGGTTATGGTGATGGCGTATCCACCCAACTTATTTTGGGTGCGTTTTACAGAGTGGGAGACGCTGCAGTCGGTGTAGTGGGTTTCCAGTATGGCAATGTGCAATTTATGGCCAATTATGACCTCACCCTGTCTTCACTTGCGCCGTACAACAGTTCCTATGGCGCGCTCGAGTTTTCGCTCATTTATCAGGGCCGTTATGGCAGGAACAGTAACAGTATTAAGAAAACTTTGGGATGCCCGAGGTTCTTTTAACAATTACTATAATGAAAAAGCGGTTTTGAGATACTAATTTTGAATCCCAAAAAAGAAAATATGGAAAAGGAAAAAAATAAAGTACTACTGGTAGAAGATGACACCAATTTTGGACAAGTCCTTAAAAACTATCTCGAACTCCATGATTTTGTTGTAGAACTGGTACGCGATGGTATCCTCGGTCTGGCTGCTTTTCGCCGTGAAAAATTCGATGTTTGCCTGCTGGACGTGATGATGCCCAATATGGATGGATTTACGCTGGCAGAAGAAATACGCAATGTAGACCCCGATGTGCCATTGTTCTTCCTGTCTGCAAAAAGCATGAAGGAAGATATTTTGAAGGGGTATAAACTGGGTGCAGATGACTATATCACTAAGCCATTTGATAGTGATGTACTGCTTTCGAAGATAAAGGCGATCCTGAAGCGCAACCATGATCTGTACGAACGCAACCATGCCCAAGTCGATTTCCAGATAGGAGCCTATAGTTTCAACAGCAAATTGCGTACGCTGAAGATTGGCGCAGGTGCTCAGACGCTTTCACCAAAAGAAAATGAGTTGTTGCTGATGCTTTGCGAATACAAGAACGACCTGTTGCCACGCGAACTGGCCCTGAAACGTATCTGGGGTAGCGATACCTACTTCAACGGCCGTAGCATGGACGTGTATATTGCCAAGTTGCGTAAATACCTGAAAGAAGATTCTACAGTCGAGATCGTGAATATACACGGTAATGGTTTCCGCCTGGTGGTACCAGAATAATATTTATTGAAAATGCAAACAGCCCGGCTTCCATCATGGTTGCCGGGCTGTTTCTTTATAGGGCAGTTCTTAATATCCGTTCGTCCGGGTGGGCGTATTTCTCAGGTCCGTACCATCATAATAGTCGCCTTGTTCACTACGAACTTTGTGGCCTTTGTCTTTCTTCTGGATATTGAAACCAAAAGTTGCGCCGACCGTAGTCCCATCCTTTCTCGGCGCGATATATGCGTTTAAAGGAATATTCAGATACCCGGAGTGGAATGTCCGACCCACTGCGATGATTAATCCGGTGGACAACGACACATTGCCCCTGCTGTCCAGCCTGGATTCTACCTGTGTGCCTGTTGGCACGCCTTCGTTTGCCAGATGCCAGACTCCATCGGTGCCGTAAAACCCGTCCGCTTTCTTTACAAACCTGAATGTAGGTCCGAATGCAAATTCCCACGCTTGTTTGCCGAACCTGAAGCCAAGCAGGGGTGCATAATTGGGAATGAATCGGCCACTTTCGAGACCTGAGACCATGAACACATTTTCTACCAATGCCTGGAAATTACCAGCACTTATGTACTGGAATTCCTGCTGCCAGCCAAACTCGAACGAAACGGGATACATATCAAATCCTCCCTTTGCTGCCTTTTCCTGCAAGATGGATGCATTCAGCCCGGTCGTTGCGGCAAACCCCATTCTTGGTCCGTTCAGCCTGAGTGTGTTCTTGGGGCTTTGGATCGGCACGTCGTAGTCTATCAGTTGGTTCACCATTACTTCATCGGGCGTAATGCCGGCAATCTTCTGCACAGAAATACGGATCATTTTTTGCAACTCTGGCAAATTCAGGTATTCGGTTGCATCGCTTTTTTCAACTGTTCCGGTTGATACATCGATCAGCCGAAGGGAAACCACAATTTTCTGATCCATCAATTCCACACTTCCCCCCAGCATTTTCTCGACTTTGAGCAATTTGCCTGTTGCTTCCAGGCAAGATTTTGAATAGCAGTCATTGGGATGAATATTGTTCCTGGAAACTACCTCTGCCACTTCATAACGGTCCATAACAGAAAAAAGCCCGGTTTTTTCCAGTTCCAGCCGTACCATATAGCCCATTGTTTCTGAATTGATCTGAAGCCCCTTACTGTCTATATTAAGGACAGCGACCGTGGGTTTGTGGGTACCCACCTGCGCTTGGGCCGGGATTTGAACGAGTAAAAAAAGTGAGGTGATCACTAGTGCGGCTAAAAACGAGATTCTTGTTTTCATTTTTTTAAATTTTAAAAGTGAAGTATTGTTGTTTGAATTTTGAGTGCCCGGTTTCTTGCTCCGGTAGCTGACACAAAATTGCTACAGTACAACGCCCAACCCTAATTGATGGGAACAACCAAATAGTCTCGTCTGATTAAAAATCACTACTTTGTATTGGAATTAGAGTGGATTTTTGCAACCAGCAGATAAATTTGGAAATTTATCCCACGGATTTGCATTTTTTACTAAATCTGGTTTTGTCATTATTGAATAGCACAAAAAATATATGGACGCAACGGCTTTGCAAACGACGTTTTTTAAGCACATAAAGTCAATCGTACCCCCTAATATTTCTTTGGTCGATGATGTGGCCGAATTGTTGCAAATAAGCAACGACAGCGCTTACCGTCGCATAAGAGGTGAGAAATCCCTTTTGTTTGAGGAGATTCAGCTGCTTTGCCGCCATTACAAGATATCTCTGGACCAGATCATGACCGCTCAGTCTACTGCCACCGTGTTTTACGGGCGCACTGTAGACGCAGGCAACTTCGACTTCAGGAGTTACCTCGGGGATATGCTCGCGAATCTGAAGACTTTTGCACGGGCAGGCAAAAAAATGATGTTTTACGAAGCCCGCGATATTCCTATTTTCCACCACTTCCTTTACGACAAGCTTGCGGCATTTAAGTATTTTTTCTGGATGAAATCCGTATTGTATTATCCTGAATTCAACAAACGTTCGTTTGAAGATACTGAGCTCTCGGATGAACTGCTGAAACTGGGAAGGGACATTACGAGAACCTATAACAGCATACCCTCAGCAGAGATATGGGTGATGGAGAGTATTCATACCACTTTGCGACAGATCGAGTATTATAAGTATTCCGGATTGATCCGGAAAAAAGAAACCATCGCAGCACTCTACGAACAACTGGAACAATTGATAGACCATATTCGCGAGCAAGCAGATTGTGGAGAAAAGTTTCTCCCTGGCGAGAAACCTGTCGGCAATCTTGATAATTACCAGCTTTATTTCAATGAAGTGTACCTCGGTCATAACTCCATATTTGTTGAGGCCGATGGGGTACAGACCGCTTTTATCAATCACGCGGTGCTGAACTATATGATGACCCACGATGTGGCGTTTTGTGACTATACCCGGCGTTCTCTGGAGAATAATATGAAGAAGTCAATCCTGATCAGTTCGGTTGGCGAGCGGGAGAGAAGCCGATTTTTCAATACCCTGACGTCCAGCATTTCAGAGTCAAAAAAACTTACACTTTAAGGTTAAATCTTTGGTGGATATGTCCCGCAGGCTGTAATGTCTGTGGCGATACGTTTCGTGCACCGAGGGGTTTTTCTGCTCGAAAGGGGCGAAAT
>CAIYJV010000012.1 GCA_903926605.1 uncultured Bacteroidota bacterium | reverse complement strand
TTAATATTTCAACGCAGCCGGATGGCATTTATACAATTAAAATTGTTACTCCAAATGAAACGGTGACTAAGAAATTTGAGCTTATAAAATAGGTTCAGACGGATCTTATCAGCAAAATATCCTTCTTCAAAATTCTAAAAGGATTTTGAAGAAGGATATTTATTTACTACCAATTCAAATAAAAGCCAGATTGCCTTTTATTGTAGTACGCTTTGTGGTACTATACGGTATTATCAATCAAGTAACTCCAACAGACTATATGTTGGTAATCACATGAAAAAATATATACTCGCCACTAAGTTAGCATTGGTATTTACGGTCATTCCTACCACAAAATCTGTTTCCGCATCAACCTGGACACCACTTGCAACAGCTGGTACACGCCATTGGGTTTCCATCGCGTCCTCAATTGACGGGAAAAAAATCGTAGCAGGGTCATACGGAACTTCGTATTCAGGAGATTATATTTACCACTCCTCAGATGGAGGTGCTACATGGGCACCTCAAGTTAGTTCTGGCATCAAGGTTTGGTATTCAGTTACATCATCAGCTGACGGAATGAAACTGGCAGCAGTCGCCCCCCTTGGGTCTGGTGGAAATTACATTTATACGTCTTCTGATGGCGGGGTGACTTGGATTCCACAAATCGGGTCAGGGCTACATTTTTGGAACTATGTTTCCTCATCGCCTGATGGTACAAAATTAATTGCTTCCGGAGACGGGCATATATATACATCATTTGACAGTGGTGTCACCTGGACACTGCGATTCAGTGCTGGAACACACAACTGGAACGCTGAAGCAATGTCCTCGGACGGTTCAAAAATGATCGCTGGTTCATTAGATAGCTACATTTACACTTCCACTGATGGTGGGGTAACTTGGTCTCCTAATATTAGCCTAGGAATAGGTGCCTCAACACCTTTGCTAGCAGCCACGGGTCATGGATGGTTCTCTGTTGCATCCTCTCCTGACGGAACAAAACTTGCAGCAATAAATAACGGACCTGGATATATTTACACTTCGACTGATAGTGGCGCAACTTGGGTACCACGCACCGGCCCAGGTTTGAGAGCCTGGAGCGCCATAGTATCTTCAGCTGATGGCACTTTGCTTGCTGCCATAGACGAAGGAGGTACGAGTGCAGGCGGATATATTTACACCTCGATTGACGGAGGCACAACGTGGACGACAGAAACAAGTGCTGGCATACATAACTGGCGCTGGATTACACCGTTCAATAATGGTAAAGGTCTAGTTGCTGTTGACGGCAGCGGCTACATCTACACAAATACCCCTCCTCCATCGCCCGGCTTACCGGTCACCTCTGCAATTGTTGGTCCCGGAATTAGTGTATCATCAAGCACATCAACAGGTGATGCAACCGCACTTCCTACCAGTGGTTTTTCAATCTCTCCATCCTCAGGCCCCGCAGGCACATCTGTAACACTCAATTGGCCGGGTATGCTCCCAAGCACAAGTACTACGACAGTCGGTGTTGAAAGCACTGGCATGGGCGGAGAAATAAAACAATTTAGAATGCCTGCAGGCACAACAAATTTCTGTTTTCCATCGACTCTCTACTCTGGTGGAGAAGGAGCAATTTCAAATGTAAATGTTTCTTCCGGCACCACATATAACGTAGTCGTTGCCACTCCGACAATCAAAAGCGATATCGCCACATTTACCGTCACCACTGGTACTGCAAATGGATGCACATCTCCTGCAATCCAATTGATTCGAGCTAAAGATGTTGTTGCGCTTGCGCAAACGTCTCTTGACGTTGGAGCTTCAAATGCAAACGTTACAACTTTGCAAAATGTTCTCATTCAAAACGGATATCTCACTGGTGCAGCAACGGGATATTTTGGAGCTAAAACACAAGTAGCATTGAAATCATTCCAAACAAAATCGGGGTTGTCTGCTGTCGGTAGAATGGGCCCAAAGACTGCATCTGCTATCGCTCAAATTGCGATAACTGATGTTCCTGTATCCTCATTGCTTCCTGAGTCTCTGCCAAACACAACAGCTACTCCGTCGGTGTCTTCTGGGAGCGGAGCATGCGATTTAACAGCTGCACCTTCAAACGCTTTGAAGCTCAGTCAAATGAGAACTCCTTTGTCTGAAACCTTTACCTATGGCGACGTATATGCGTATGCTTTGTTTAGTCCTTTGATTACTAATACAACAAATTGCGACATTACGCTGTCGGGATTGCATCTCTCTGTTGCGGATACGCCAGTTGCGGGCTCTGCTCCGACTGCATCGTATTGGGCGACTCAAGTGCTTCCTACCACTGGCTATTTCAACCAGTCGTATGGGGCGTTTCCTTTTACTGGTACGACTATTGCAAATGGAAACGAGTCTGGAAACGTCAGTCCGACATTTGTCATTCCGGCGCATCAAACACGACGCCTTGATGTGTTCAATCATTATCCTACTCCAACGATGCCGGGAGTTATTCTTCACGGAGATGTCTTTACACTCAATCTTGACGGTATCACTGCAACAGGAACGCTTGCAAGCGGAGGGACGTATCCGATTGATGCAGCACATGGGAATATCTCTGGAATGCCATTGGTGGGTCATCCTATGACGATACAATAGAGTCAGAGTTGTTTGCAAAGAAAGATTCAATCTTTATATCGACGCTTGCTAAGTTTCCATTTGAAAATCTGGAATCAAAGAACTACTAATTCTCGACGCAAAGCCTCAAGACACAGTCCAACTCGACTCTGTACTTTTAGTTTGATAAACAGGGATTCTCTATAGCCATCAACAGTTCGTTTGCTGCATTTCATAAGGTCAGCTATTTGGGCGTACGTCATATCACTGCAGGAGTATTGTAGAAACACCAGTTCTCGTTCGCTTGGCCTGGATTCCTTGTGCAAATTTTCGTCGATCGCCAATCGGCGGAATTTGATGTTGCACTCATCCCCGTTGTAATATCCCTTTGCATGAACTTCCATCAACCCTCTGACAAGCTCCTCATGGTTAATGTTTTTGAAAAAATATGCACAACACCCAGCTCTGAGCATCCGAATTACAGAATTATCATCGATATTCATTGAAAGCGCTGCTATTTTTACCGTTGGAAAATTTTCCCGAATCCATTCGGCAGTCTTACATCCACCCCAGTCTTTCATGTTTACATCGAGAATAATAATATCAGGCGGAACAGCTTTCGTTGCCAAAGTTTTTTGAAGATCGGAACCTCCGTAGGCAACCAATGTAACGTGGAAACTTTCATTGGTTTCAAGCAAAGTCTTTAATGAACTCACAATAAGTTGATGGTCATCAACAATCCCGATTGTTATTTTCATGTTTTTGACATTTTCAATTTTACAATCATTTCTGTTCCGGGTGACAGAGGATTCCAAGTAACAGAGCCGCCCAAGGAAGTTGCTCTGGTTAATACACTATTGAGGCCAATTCCTTTTGAAATTCCGTTAAAATTAAATCCAATACCGTCGTCTGTAATTGTAGTAATTAGTTCTCTATCGGACTCAATTATTGAAATGAAAAGGTTTGAAGCATTTGCATGTTTTACTACGTTTTGTATCCCCTCCTGAATGATTCGAAACAACACAATCTGATCTTCTGG
>CAIYJV010000011.1 GCA_903926605.1 uncultured Bacteroidota bacterium | reverse complement strand
GGTAAAAAAAGAAAACGTCATAAAATTGCTACCCACAAACGTAAAAAACGTTTGAGAAAAAACCGTCATAAGAAGAATAAATAAGAGGTAGTCCTACTTCTTTTTTATTCATTCCCCCTGATTTTTCCAAAAATATCACTCCAGGTTCCGGGTGGCCTTATTGCCATGCCTGTATTCAGGTGTCATGCCTTCCGGTATGGCTTTATGATTACGGCTTTAACGGAACCGAAGCGTGAAAAGACGGTATAATGAATAAAGAACTCATCATCAACTCTTCTTCTGAAGGAGTAGAAATAGCTTTATTAGAAGACAAAAAGCTGGTCGAACTGCACTACGAACGCGGTCAGGATCAGTTTGCTGTCGGCGATCTGTACCTGGGTAAGGTGAAAAAACTCATGCCCGGGCTAAACGCTGCTTTTATTGATGTGGGTTACGAAAAAGATGCTTTCCTGCATTATACCGACTTGAGCCCGTACCTGAAATCGCTGATAAAATTCACGAAGCAGTCGGTAGAAGGAAATCCATCGTGGGGGGAAGACTTCGGTAAATTTAAGAATGAATCTGAAATCGTAAAATCGGGTAAGATCACCGAAGTGTTTACGGGCAAGCCGGAACTGCTGGTACAGATTTTGAAAGAACCTATTTCGTCAAAAGGCCCGCGCCTCAGTTGCGAAATCTCCCTTCCGGGGCGCTTTGTGGTGGTTACTCCGTTTAACGACGTGGTCGCCATTTCGCGCAAAATTCACTCTGCCGACGAGCGCAAACGGTTACAACGGATAGTAGAAAGCATAAAGCCAAAAAACTTTGGTGTCATCGTGCGTACGGCAGCAGAGGGGAAGAACACCGCCGAACTGCATGCAGATATTCTGGACCTTGCCAAGATGTGGAAATCTGTTCAGGAAAACCTGAAGGGTGGTAAATCACCACAAATGGTGATGAGTGAAAAGGACAAAGCTACCTCTATACTTCGCGATCTGCTGAGCGAAAGCTTTCAGAAAGTGGTTACCAACGACAAAAAGATCTTTGCCGAAACCCGCGACTATATTACCCGTATCGCCCCCGAACAAGAGAGTATTGTGTCGCTGCATACCGCAACACAACCTATCTTCGATACTTTCGGAATTTCCAAGCAAGTAAAATCATCTTTCGGCAAGACCGTAAATCTGCCGAGTGGAGCATACCTGATCATAGAGCATACCGAGGCCCTGCATGTAATAGACGTGAACAGTGGTACCCGCAGCGCAGAGGGTGGTCAGGAACAAAACGCAATAGTAACAAACCTTGAAGCTGCGCAAGAGATTGTTCGTCAAATGCGTTTGCGAGACCTTGGTGGTATCATCATCATCGACTTCATAGACATGAAGCTCGCCGACAACAAAAAACAGCTTCATGACGCTATGGAGCAGTTTATGATCAACGATCGTGCGCGACATACCATCCTTCCCATTTCTAAGTTTGGACTCATGCAGATCACGCGTCAGCGCCTGCGACCCGAACTGAACATTTCTACTGCCGAAAATTGCCCTACCTGCAAAGGCACCGGCAAGATCGGACCTTCTATTCTACTCGGAGACGATATCGAAAAAGACGTGCGTTACCTGATAAACCAGGGACACAAAAATCTGCGCATACACGTTCATCCTATACTCGAGGCGTACCTCAACCGTGGAAGTTTCTTCAAACCATCCATCGTTAAAAAATGGCAGAAAGAACACCACGTAAAAATCAACGTCACTGCGGACAATGACTCACCGCTCACGGAGTATCAGTTTTTTGATGCCCATACAGACGACCTGATCAAACTTTAGAATTCTTGCAACTATTTAATCACGTTTTAATGGATAACATTAGCGTTATCAGTAACTTTGTATCCAAAAGAACGGCTTAATCCCTCGCTACGGCTGTTGAGACATTATTAATTTGAATTGCCGTTGTCGGAATTCAGACCGGAAAAGTTGGACGAACATGTTTTACCGGAAGCCATTATGGCTTGTTATCATTTGCTTTTTTGTTATTCCGACTGTCTACGCACAACTTGCTCCAGCCGAAAATGCGGTATTGAATTACCGCCTCATACCATTTCATTTCCCGGCTGCCTCTTCAAACGAGCGATTCAACGTTGAGATCGCAAAAGGCAAATATGACGACCTGGAAAATTTCCGCAAACACATCATTAAAACCTACAAAAATGTATCGGGTGTTTGCAGTGGACTGGTGCCCTATTTTGGTATGGACTATACTTGGATCGTGACTAAACCAGGAAGCCGCCCTCAATTCCATCATTTTCATACCGGTGCTATAGCAGAACTGGATACCGCCGACTTTAGGGTCAGGATGCTCGTCGGCGGCAAGACCTATTCCAATTCGTATTTTTTTGTGGACGGTACCCGCCAGATGTATGATATGACAGGGCATGCAGTATGGTACCTTCCTGACATTCCCGGTGTAGATTCGACATGTTACGAGCATTTACGCGACATGAAGATAACGCCCAGAGGTACACTTACATTTCTGATGCTGGACGATGCCTGGGAGGTAGACTATGATGGCCATGTATTGTGGAAAACACCGAGTGGTGCTACTACTATTAGTGGTGACCCTAACGAGCACGTTCACCATGAGTTCAACCGTTTAGGCAATGGTCACTATATGGTACTGGGCAAGCAAAATGTGCAATGGCCATTGCCGGCAGGAACAGACTCAGCAAAATTCGCAGCCGCAAACCTTCATTGGGACAGCAGTCATAGCGCTTTGCTTCAGACACTCATATTTGGCACCCTACTGGAATATGACTCTCTGGGACATATAGTCTGGTCGTGGAATTCCAAGGAATATTTTATGAAGAATCCGCTAAGACCGGGCCTGCAACGAAAAATGGAACTTATAGACGCTCACTCCAATTCTTTCTTTTTCAACGAGGCGGACAGTAACATTTATCTGGGTTTCAGAAATATCTCCACCGTGCTCCGTATTCACTATCCCGATGGCAAAGTAACCGGTGAGTATAAAAATACACTGGCAGGCGGAGGTGGTTTGCAAAACGGAGCTTTGTTTTGCTATCAACATTCGTGCAGGATCACCGCTGCCGGTCGCCTCAGTATGTTCAACAACAACCTTTGCAGAATCGGCGCACCGCCCACCATAGCAATTTTCGACCTTCCGTTAAGCGGGAATAATAATCTGAAGAAAGCCTGGGAATTTGATTGCCCCATTCCTACCGACCCCTCCAGACCCCCGCTTCAATTTGTGGCTGGGGGAAATGTGGTGGAATTGCCTGACCACTCCTACTTCGCGTCTATTTATGGTGACTACTACGCAAGCCTTTTTATTGTTGGTCAGGACAAAAAAATAACCTGGATGGTCTCTCCGGAAAAGCGTGACCGACAAACGGGACAATGGCTGGGATTTGATTTTTACAGAGGCAGCATTGTGACAGACCAGGCAGCCCTGAAAAAGTTTCTGCACCTAAGTGGTAAACTTTGATCCTGATTGAATCTTGCTATCAGGACACTGAAGCGAACGTTTGGAAACACTGGTCTGCAAGACATTGGTATAACGATGGCCTGTGCACCAGATTTGCGTGCTTTATCCGGAAAACAGATACAGGTTTTTAGGCAGTTCAATCATATTATTCTATACTTTTACGGTTCAGCTTTTAGCCATGAAAACAATTTTCCAAACAATTGCATTGAGCATTTTTTCTATTATGGCCCATGCCCAGACAAGTCCCGAATTTACCGGACGCTACCCGCAAACGAAAACCGTTGATCAGTCTGACAAGTATTTTGGTACGGCCGTAAGTGACCCGTATCGCTGGCTGGAAGACGACCGCAGCGCCGAGACCGGTAGCTGGGTGGCAGCACAAAACCAAGTGTCTACCGACTACCTTTCGAAAATACCCTTTCGCGGCGCGATCAAAAGCAGACTGACCGAATTGTGGAATTACGTGAAATATTCTGCACCCTTTAAAGAGGGGGCTTACACCTATTTTTATAAAAACGATGGTCTTCAGAACCAAAGTATTTTATACCGGCAGAAGGCTGGCGATGAACCTGAAATATTCCTGGATCCGAACAAGTTCTCAGCAGATGGCACGAGTTCGTTGCAGGGCATAGATTTTACCAAAGACGGCTCTTTGGCAGCCTACCAGATCAGTGAAGGCGGCTCGGACTGGCGTAAGGTAATAATTGTAAATACCACAACAGGCAGCCAGGTAGACGATACATTGGTGGATGTAAAATTCAGTGGTATTGCCTGGCTGCATAACGAAGGTTTTTATTATTCCAGCTATGACAAGCCCAAGGGCAGTGAACTATCTGAAAAAACACAGGTGCACAAATTGTACTACCACAAACTGGGTACTCCACAGAAACAAGATAAAATGGTATTTGGCGGTGAAGAAAAACAACGTCGATATATAAGCGCAACTGTGACCGAAGACCAGAACTACCTGGTCATTACTGCTGCCAATGCCACCTACGGCAATGAATTGTACATACAGGATCTTACAAAAAAGGGTTCGAAGATCATACCCATCGTTACAGGGTTCGAAAATGAGCAGGACGTGGTATTTTCTGAAAAAGGCAAGTTGTATATCGTAACCAACCAGGACGCACCCAATCGCCGCCTCGTGGTGACCGACGCCGCAAAACCCGGCAAGGCAAACTGGAAAAACATTATCCCCGAATCTGAGTTTCCTCTTACAGTAACTACCTGTGGACACAAGTTTTTTGCCCAGTACCTCAAAGATGCCGTGTCTCAGGTATTTCAGTATAGTATGGACGGCAAAAAAGAAAGCACTATTCAGCTGCCCGGTCTAGGCACCGCTGGTGGATTTAGTGGTAAGATGTCTGAAACCGAGACCTACTATACTTATACATCATACGTCTACCCCAGTACCATTTTCCGCTACGACCTTACAACCGGTAAGTCTGAGATCTACAAGACGTCGGACGTAAAATTTGACCCGAAACAATACGAATCCAAACAGGTGTTTTACCAATCGAAGGACGGCACCAAAGTCCCGATGATCATTACCTATAAAAAAGGAATGGAGCAGAACGGGAAAAACCCCACCATGCTATATGGGTACGGGGGCTTCAATATCAGTATGACACCTTCTTTCAGCGTCAGTAACCTCGTGTTTATGGAGCATGGCGGTATCTATGCCGTTGCAAACCTGCGTGGTGGTGGTGAGTATGGAGACAAATGGCACGATGCCGGCACCAAAATGAAGAAACAAAACGTTTTCGACGATTTTATAGCAGCCGGAGAATACCTTATAGCGCAGAAATACACGTCTAAAGATTATCTGGCCATATCCGGTGGCTCAAACGGCGGACTGCTCGTGGGTGCTTGCCTTACGCAGCGACCCGACTTGTTCCGGGTTTGTTTTCCTGCCGTTGGGGTACTGGATTTGCTGAGGTATAACAAATTTACCTCAGGCGCAGGCTGGGCTTACGACTATGGCACAGCCGAGGATAACAAAGAAATGTTTGGCTATCTGCTCAAATATTCTCCGGTACACAACACACACAAGGGCACTTGTTACCCTGCGACAATGGTGACCACCGGTGACCATGACGACCGTGTGGTTCCCGCCCACTCCTTTAAGTTTGCAGCCGCACTGCAACAAGCGCAGAGTTGCAAAAACCCGGTCCTTATTCGTATTGCCACCAAAGCAGGTCATGGAGCAGGAAAGCCTACCGATATGCTGATTGGCGAGCAAGCTGACAAGTGGGCGTTCCTTTTCTGGAATATGGGATTGGAGTACAAGCAGTAGTTACCCCACATCAAATCGTCCAGTGTCCAAATTGCTGGCCACTGCTTAGTTTGAACACATTTTCGTATTTTCGATTCTATAAAACCATATTTATGAGTACACGTTTTTCCGTTTTATCCAAAATAAGTCTTCACCTGGTTTTAACGCCGGTGCTTGTAATGCTTTGTCTCATTACATTCAGCCAGAGTACAAGTGCGCAGCACATTCTGCTTGTTAACGACAACGACAATATTACCTACAACACCGATACGATCAAGTCTGACCTAAGTCATTCCTATTACAATTCGTATACGTACTGGAGCATTCCCGATTCTGCGTTCCGTACACCGTCGGATACATTTATGGAGACCTTTGATCTCGTGATCTGGTATGCGTCTACAGATGGTGTGGGACTTAAGTTCTGGGATAGTACGGATGCGGGTATTCCGGCTGTAAAGAATTACTGTAATACCGGCAGACCTATATGGATAATAGGGCAGGATCTGCTTTACAACAAGTATGCGGAAGGCACCACTTTCTTTCCCGGCTGCTTTGCATACGATTATATGGGTCTTAATTCCTACGACGTACAATCTTACGTAGACGATGGCGGACTGGGATTGCCACAGGCCGACCGTGTTTCTACAGCTTCTTCGCTTTTCCCGGACAGCCTTAAATGGGAGTTCACAACCCTTTGGTATGCCGACGGCTGTACACCGCAAAGTGGCACCCTGAGCCTCTACGAGATGGGCCCGTTGTCTTATGCACTGGCCGGAAAAGCCTGCATGTTTCACAACCATGTTGGCGGCTTTTCTGTAATGAGCACCTTTTTCGACCCGGCACTTATGGACTCATTCGGCCACCGCGTCACTTTCATGCAAAACGGCATTACCTACCTGCTTGGTTTAACCGGTGTTAAAGACGCGGTTGCCGAAAGTTCTTTCAATGCTTATCCCAATCCGGCAAACAATGTTGTTTACTTTGAGCTAAACGCTGAAAGTGCATCTTTTGTCACTATCGAAATTTCGGATATCACCGGTAGATGTGTTACCCACAGCCGCAGAGCAATTCAGGCCGGTAAAAATACATGGACCAACACAATAGAAGGCCTTAGCCGCGGAACCTATATGGTGAGTGTTACCGACGATTTCGGTCATGTGTTGAAAAATCAAAAACTGGTCAAAATATGACATCCTGATCTGACCTGAGACTTTCAGCTTCAGATTACCTCCTAAATTTGCGCTATGTTTCGTATATACGTTTTACTTTTTGTGGTGTCATTGACCGCCTTTGGCAACATTTTCGCCCAAACGGGTAATAACCACCCAAGACCCAATGACAAATCGGATATCATCAATTTCCATCGTCAAATACTGAGCCTGAAAGAATATAACGATGAGCGCGCCAAAATACCGGCGTTGCAGAAAGCCAATAAAGTAACGGTAAAAGTGAAGGGTGTTGTGGACACCACAGATGCCACTACAGATGGTGAGGACGATGGCAAACCCACCAATAAACTTACAGGCTATATTCGCCAGGAGTTGGGCAATGAAACTATAGACCTGTACCAGTTGACTTATGACCGCACGAAAAAGAAAATTACGGCTGTGGTACCCGTGTCCGATTCTACGGATAACAGAAGATCTATTATTGCTACCGGCACGAAAAAAGCAATGTCCAAAAAGAATAGTAAAAAAAGTGAGGATGACGAAGACGAGGACGAAGACGACAAACAACCACAAAAAAAAGGTACCGACAAAGACGACGATAACTAAAGGTCGGTTTTGGCTGCTTTCGCCTCTTTTTTCTTTTTCTTACGGGTCTGTATCAAGTATCGTACACCCTTGAAACCAAGCTCTACAGCCTTCCATTTCAGGTAGCCACCTATCACCTCTTTTGCCGCCCCGGTGGCCAGACTAGTTGCACGCTTCTTTATTTTTTCCTGAATACCACCACCCATCTGTGGCAGTAAAGACTCCAGTATATTCAGTAGTGGGCCCGCACCCGGCGCAATTCCGCCAAGCAGTGAAACCAAAATATTCTGGTCTGAACTACCGGAAGTCGTAGATTTGAAAACCGGCAAAAGGTCAGGGACTTTTAGGTTTTTTACATCGCTCAGCGCCTCTTTTTCCATTTGCGCGCATTGCTGCTGCAACCTGGCTTTTTCCTTTTGCAGGTCGGTAGTGCTTCGCAATTGTTTGCGGTAAAATTTCATTTTGAGGGGGTTATGATTTGCCTTGATCTCCAGATGAGTTCATCGCATTTTGTTCGGTCATAGTGCGAATAAAGATGCCGGAAAAAAATCCGGTGATACCCTTTCGGAACAACAATGCCACAATGAGTACCAATACATAAATGCATATAGTCGCAAAAAATGCAACTGCCCTGCCCAGACCCATATCGCTGAACACCTCAACCAAACCAAAACCACAGAAAAGCAGTATACAGAAGAAAATAAACAGGCAGACGAACAAAAAGATCATATTGCTCATCAGTGCCGCAGCCTGCTCGATAAGGTTTATCTTCAGCAAGTTAAGCCTGACTTCCAGGTACTGGCGTATCCGTTCACGGATCTGGTTTATTAATTCCCCGAACATAGTAATCAGGAATTAAAAATATCTTCGTCCAGAACGGGCTCTTTCTTCCCGAATTTTTCTTTCAGGTTGCCAAGAGCATTTTTTACTTTTTCAAGGTCTTCCTTGCGTGTTTCTTTGTCGGTGGCCAGTATATATCCTACGGCCACGCCCACGGCTGCCCCGATTAAAAATGAAGCTATTGCCTTGCCTTCTTTTGCCATATCAGGTAAATTTTAAAAAATTGATAACGATTACGCTGTTACAAAGATACGACAAGCATTAATAATCATATTTGATCTGTGCGTACAATTAACATAAAGTATTTTTTGTCCCGGGCGGTAGCCAAGATTTATTTTTATTATTTTTATCCAAAATATCAGGTTTCAAACCATTTAAAAACCATAAGACATGAAACTTACAAAAATACTGCTGTCTCTGGCGTGCGGTCTTTATGTTACGGGCGCAGGGGCCCAGGAAAGCCATGAATGGCAAACCGACCGGGGTGCAGGTTATAAGTACAAATACGTGACCAACGACCCTATGAAGACCAGGTTTTATACCCTGGCTAATGGCCTTACCGTAGTGCTGAGCCCTACCCACAAGGAGCCCAGGCTGCATGTATTTATTGCTACTAAGGCGGGCAGTAAAACAGACCCTGCCGACCACACCGGGCTGGCGCACTACCTGGAGCACATGATGTTTAAGGGTACAGAAAACTATGGTTCGAAAGAATGGGCCAAGGAAAAAATATTCCTGGACAAAATAGATGCGCTGTACGAAGACTACAACCACACCAGGGACGAAGCCAAACGCAAAGCTATTTATCATAAAATAGATTCGGTTTCAGGCGTGGCTGCGAAGTACGCTATTGCAAACGAGTATGATAAAATGATGACTTCCATGGGTGCGAAGGGTACCAATGCGTTCACTTCGTTCGAGCAAACTGTATATACCGAAGACATACCGGCGAATACGGTAGATAAGTTTTTCAGGGTGCAGGCAGAGCGATTCCACGACCCGGTGTTCCGTATTTTCCATACCGAGCTGGAAGCTGTTTACGAAGAAAAGAACAGGACGCTGGACAATGACCAGCGCAAAGCAAGCGAAATGCTGCTGTCTAATCTCTTCCTGAACCATAACTACGGTAAACAAACCACGATAGGCACAATAGAACATCTTAAAAACCCATCACTGCTCGAGATCAGGAAATACTTCAATACCTATTATGTACCCAATAATATGGGCGTGATCGCATCGGGCGACTTTGACCCGGATGTGATGATAAAAGTAATCGACAAGTATTTTTCTGTGCTGAAAAGCCACAAGATCCCCGAGTTTAAGTTTGCATCCGAAAAACCCATTACCGCGCCAGTGGTGAAAGAAGTTTACGGACCCGATGCAGAATTTGTGACCATGGGGTACAGATTGCCCGGCGTTCATGACAAAGATGCGCTGCTGGCCGACCTCGTTGGTCAGGTGCTTACCAATGGCAAGGCTGGTCTGATAGACCTTAATCTCGTAAAGAAACAAAAGTTGCTCCGCGCCAACGCCAGTGCCGACGTGCTCATAGACTACGGATACCTTTACCTTCAGGGAAGCCCCACCATGGGCCAGAAACTGGAAGAGGTGAAAGACCTGATACTGGGCGAAATTAACAACTTGAAACAGGGCAATTTCGACGACGATCTGTTGGTGTCTATCATCAACAATCAAAAGAAAGCGCTCATGCAACAGAACGAAAAATACAGTTCGCGGGCTTATGCACTCATGAATGCCTTTACCAGCGAAGAAGACTGGAAGGATGACGTAGACTATATAAACCGTCTTTCTAAATTGACCCGCAAAGACATTATTGATTTTGCCAACAAGTATTTTGCCGAAAACTATGTGGTTGTATACAAACGCAAGGGCGAGGACAAAAACGTGGTAAAAGTGGATAAGCCACCTATTACTCCGGTAGAAACCAACCGCGACTCTCAATCGGACTTTGTAAAGAAAGTGGCAAACGAACCCGTGGACCCGCTTAAACCTGTTTGGCTGGACTTTTCAAAAGATTTTCAACGGGTAGACATCGGTCCGGCAGAATTGTTTTATGTACACAATGACGAAAATGGTCTGTTCCGCATGGCATACCGTTTCCAAATGGGCACATGGAGCGACAAGCGTATCGGCATCGCAGCCCAGTACCTGCAATTCCTGGGAACGGACAAAAAATCGGCCGAAGATTTTTCAAAGGAATTTTACAAACTAGCCTGTAGCTTCAATGTTAAAACCGATAATGAGTTTACCACGGTTACCATTGAAGGCTTGCAGGAGAATTTTGAAAAAGCAACCGGTTTGTTCGACGATCTGATCACCAATTGCAAACCCGACGACGCAGCGCTGAAATCGCTGAAAGCTCGTTTGGCCAAAAGCCGTGCAGATGCCAAAAACAACAAAAATGCCATCATGCAGGGCCTTTCCAGCTACGCCCGCTATGGCGCTACCAACCCATTCAACAATGTACTGAGTAACGATGAATTGCAAAATCTTACCGCAGCAGAACTTACAGACTTGCTGCACAATACCATGCGGTACAGCCACCGCATCATCTATTATGGTCCCAGCCCGCTCAATACCGCTGCGGCCGCTATTCGCAAGCTGCACAAAATACCAGATATGTTTGCGCCCGTACCTGCTCCGAAGAATTTCACGTTCACCGAGCAGAAGTCCAACGAAGTCTTGTTTGCCGACTACGATATGGTGCAGAGCGAGATTCGCTGGGTAAGGAACTTACCGGGTGGTTTTGATCCCGCCAAACAGCCGGTGATGGAGATGTTCAACAATTATTTTGGTGGCGGCATGGGTGCTTTGGTATTCCAGACCATTCGCGAGAGCAAGGCCCTGGCGTACTCCACTTATTCTTATGTTTTTGCACCCGAAAAGAAAGACGATCCCTATTCCATTTCAGCATATGTAGGTTGTCAGGCAGACAAGTTCAGTGAATCTATTACCGCTATGAATGAGTTGCTTAACGAATTGCCAAAAGTGGATAACAGTCTGAAAAGTGCGCAGTCCAGCCTTCGTAAGGACCTGGAGTCTGAACGCATCACACAGGACGCGATCATCTTCAATTACCTTACTGCGGAGCGCAAAGGGCTGAAAGAAGACATCAGAAAAACTGTTTACGAAACTGCAGGCAAACTTAACTTCGACGACCTGAAGAAATTTCATACCGAAAACATGGCACACAAACCATACACTTATTGTATTCTGGCATCGGCCAAAAAGGTATCTGATGACCAGTTGAAGGGAATTGGAACCGTGAAAAAACTTTCGCTCGAGGAAATTTTTGGCTACTAGACAATCTGTTGCAAAAAAGCGCCGGGTCGCAGGACCCGG
>CAIYJV010000010.1 GCA_903926605.1 uncultured Bacteroidota bacterium | reverse complement strand
TTCTTCACTAAAACGCATAAATACACCAGCAAATTCACAAAGCAGGAACTTCGGGAAAGGCTTGTGGGCAAGCATCTTACCATACACAACCTTGATTTTGAAGTACAGGACAAGGACAGCTATTTAAAGATTATCCCTCATGCCGAAGAAGTTCAGGAAATAAAAACTTTACCGGAAACCTATGTAGATTTTACACAGGAAGGAAACATAACCAAAGTGACCATAAAATGCAGAATGCGAAAATACGATTCCGGCGGGCCTTTTATTCTCATTTTATTTTGCTTATTCATGCTCATATGCTCGGTGGTAATGCTGTTTACCACTCCTGAAAGATCACTCACTTATACGCTGCTGGCTATTGGCCTCGGCGTATTGACGATCTTTTGGGCAAGACTGGAAATGGGATACTTTGACTATGTAAGAAAAATCTTTGCATTCCTTAAAAATCATCTCGGAAACTAAAGTTTCTCTGCCAGGTAGCCTTGGCTACTGCTAAATAATTTTTGTTTAATTAGTAAGTCATTGCCCGCATTTTTTTGCGGGCATTTTTTTTGTGTATCCTAAAAAAACAGGTAGCAATCAATGAAAAAGAGGACTGATCCTGCAGTTCGCATCCAGCGAACTCAGATGAATAATACCGGGTTGTTTGCCCACTTCAAATGAGCCTAACAATCCGTCCAACTCCAGTGCTCTGGCACCGTTCAGGGTACCCCATTGCAAAAGCCTTTCCCACGACAATTCTGGAATAAACGCCTGAATGGTCAATAGTTCAGACATCACACTCAGTTGATAATTGGATGCCAGACTATCTGTCCCTATACAGATATTATCCGATGCAGCCGCGATCATATCTAATTGTGGCAACCGGCCTTCTATATACAAATTTGCATTCGGACACAGACACCACCAAACGTCGGTAAATTTCTGCTTGGCATAGGCAATATCGTCCGCACTGGAAAACGTATTGTGTACAAGCAGCATTTTACGTTGCGGGGGCAACCAATCTCCATAAGTCTGCAACGACGTCTTGCCTGATGGTATAAACCCCGAATAGTCGATACCCAGATTATCCAGTAAGCTGAGTACATGCCCAATGCGTTCGGTGTAAAACTCATTTTCCGCTTCACATTCCTGATTGTGTACGGTAGTCACAACATCTGGCATATATGCACCTATAAGGCGGAATAGCGGCTCAGATACAGAATAGGGCGCGTGTGGCGCAATACTCTGCTTTGTCATTTTGCGGCCCGCTGCGAACTGAGCAAAAACATCCAATACCTGTTGTGAATTTGCAAAAGCTTTCTCAGCCCTCGCAGGCATAAATCCAATGCACTCGACAAATGTATGAATGTGCATCAGGTCCAGTTGACGCAGATCCGCAGACTCGGCTGTATTGGCAATGTCACCTACAGCAACCACCCCATTTACATACATTTCCCGTAGCGCGCTTTCTCGAGCCGCGGCCTTCTCCGCATCAGAAAACTTATTGCGGGTTGTGGGTACTGCCTGCAAAAATGGTATAAGTCCGGTACCCTGTGGCACTGCCCCTTTAAGATGAGACAATTCGAGATGGCAATGCGCATTTACAAAACCCGGCACCAGATAGCCGGAGTAATAAGTAGCAGGCGCTGCACTGCCCGCAGATACGTTCAGGATCACACCATTGTCTGCAACTTCCAGAATGCTGCCTTCCGGCAACCAACGGCGGCCATCATGAATCCTGTCGGCAGTGAGAAAATGCGACATAAGTAAAACGACGGGCTGATCAGGATTTAAAGTGTTTCAGCAGCACAAGTTCTCTATCCGTAAGCAGTCGCCATTTACCCCTTGGGAGGTTTTTCTTGGTCAAACCCGCATACATCACCCTGTCCAGCTTCTCTACCACATAGCCCAGCGACTCAAAAATTCGCCGAACAATACGGTTCTTACCGCTGTGTATCTCCAGACCTATCTGATTTTTCTCTTCAAGATAGGCCATCTCGTCAACCTGCACTTTGCCGTCTTCCAGATCCAATCCTGCCATTATCGCTTCAAAGTCAGCCTTTGTCAGCGCTTTGTCCAGTGTCACCTGATACACTTTCTTTGTATCATAAGATGGATGAGACATTCTCTGGGTAAGGTCTCCGTCGTTTGTGATCAGCAAAAGGCCTGTGGTATCTCTGTCCAAACGGCCAACAGGGTACAATCTTTTTGCACCTGCTCCGGCCACCAGTTCCATCACCGTCCTGCGACCATTAGGGTCGTCGTTGGTAGTGATAAAGCCCTTTGGCTTGTTGAGCAGGATATACACCATGCCCTTTTGCGGAATTACTTTCTTACCAGCAATAGTTACTTTGTCTTCTTCTTTTACTTTGTAGCCGGGGTCCATCACCAATTCTCCGTTCACCTTTACTTTCCCCTCTTTTACCATCATGGCGGCATCTCTGCGGCTGCATTCTCCACTGTGGGCTATATACTTGTTGAGCGGCATGGACTCAGAAGTATCTTCCTCGTCGTCCTGAGCAGCTGCGGCAACTGCCTCATGGTCAGAAAGTTTACCGGTCTTCTTTGGTACACGCTTACGGAGTGGCTTGACATCTTCAGCGTCATCTGTAATTTCCGCTTCCGTTATTTTTCGGCTTTTACGCTCTTTTTTCAGGTCTACTATCTCTAAATTCTTCTTGTTGGCTGCTTTGCGTTCAGATGGCTTTCCATAGGGTGCGCGGATTTCCTGAACTTTTTCTACTTCGGCCAGCGATTTGCTGAACGGTGGCTCTACTGGTTCTGCTGCCGGATCTCCAGGAACGGTTGTCCGAATTGGTTCCGCAGCCTCAGATTTCTTCCCTGCCCATGCAGATTTGCCCGTCTTGTCCCGGCCTGCGAAGTCTCCACTTGGCTTGGCCCGATATGGGCGGTCGGAACGACTTTTATCATCTGTTTTGCGATAAGGTCCTTTCTCAAATTTCCTGTCCCCGAACTTACCATACGGCTTGTCTGCACGGTTCCCGTCCGGCGCATCCGCATCGCGGGGCTTACTGTAATCCTTGTTGTAAGGCCTGGGACTTCTTGTATTGCTTCCAAATTCCGCAGACTTGTCTTCTCCACGCTTTGTATATGGCTTCCGGTCAAATTTCCGGTCTCCGGATTTTTCAAATTTTCTGTCTGTACCGCCGTCACCTTCTCCACCGTCGCGTTTTGCGTAGGGTTTCCTTTCAAATTTCTTACCGCCAAAACTCCCGGCTGCACGGTCTGAACTTTTATGTTCCATCCCAAACTCCCGGGGCGATTTGCCTTCCCCACGCTTAAAAGATTTGTAGTCTCCGCCACCCGACTCCGAACTGCGCTCTGTCCTTTCCGGACGATCACCACTACCCGACTCTTTACGGTAGGGTCGCTTTTCATAACCGCCCGCTCCTGTGCCACCACTGCTTCTTCCACCGGGCCTGCGAGCGTCTGTTCCTCCACTGCGCTCTGCCCTTTCCGGACGATCGCCTCCAGACTCTTTGCGGTATGGTCTCTTTTCGAAGCCGCCCCTTCCTGAATCGCTTCTACCAGCGGGTCTGTTGCTGTCCCCTCCTTCACTGCGTACTGCCCGTTCCGGACGATCACCACCACCCGACTCTTTACGATATGGACGCTTTTCAAAACCACCCCTTCCAGCACCACCACTGCTTCTTCCTGCTGGCTTACGATCTTCCGATCCTGCACCATTTCCCGTTGGCCCATCTGTGTCTCGCACGGTGCGTTTCCCACCCTTGGGAGCCCTTTTCCATGGATTGTCTGATGACGGACCGGAATTATCCTGATGTCCGCTATTGTCATTTCTTCCTTCTGGTTTGCTTCCGCGCGCCTTCCTGTCAGAAAATTTATCTTTATTATACATTTATCGGTTTTTATTAAAAACCAGTAAAGATACATTGTTTTCCCCCACTATTCGGAATTGGCCGCCAATGTACCCGGCGACACCTGCATTACATACATGGGAATGCCCTATATTCTTACAAGACTGCGTTTGTGCTAATTTTGTGCTCAAAAGAAAAAATGGCCGGGATAAAAATGAAGGTTGAGATATGGAGCGACATAATGTGCCCCTTTTGCTACATCGGGAAACGCAACTACGAATCGGCACTTGCGCAAACAGGATTTGCCGACGAGATCCAGACCGAGTGGCATAGTTTTCAACTGGACCCCTCCCTACCCGAGACCGCTATGCCTGCGGGTAATATTTACCAATATCTGGCTGAGCGAAAGGGAATGGACATTGCCACCGCCAGGCGTATGCACGATGAACTGACACTGCGGGCCGCTGAGTCCGGGTTGACCTATAATTTCGACCGATCGGTGATCGCCAATTCTTTCAAAGCCCATACACTCATACAGTTCGCAAAAACGAAAGGGCTGGACGATGCTACGGAGGAGGCATTGTTTAAGGCATACTTCACCGACGGTAAAGACGTGAGCGATACTGCAACCTTGGTGGCTTTAGCGGTTGAGGCCGGACTGGATGCCAACGAAGCCGCGGCGGCGCTGGAAGACGACACCTACCGCTATGCGGTGAGCCAGGATCTGGCAGAAGCCCGGCAAATAGGAATCTCTGGTGTTCCCTTCTTTGTCCTCAACCGACGGTACGCCGTATCCGGCGCGCAACCGGCAGACTCATTCGCCGCCGCACTGGAAAAATCTTACCGGGAATGGAAGGATTCGGGTGCATAGGCAATTTACGCACAACGCCCTGCCTAACTGCGTTTCAGCTTATTGCGGAGGAAAAGATAATCTACATAATAAATCAACTTCACAGAAAAACTGTTACTCTGTGCAGCACCCATGGTAGCATGGAAATTGTCGTAATAACTGCTGGTAGTCTGGTCAGCAGACTGATAAATACTGTTCTGGTAAACCAGGCTCATCTCGCTGCCTGGTGAATACTGCCACACAAAACTCAGATAGGCGTTAAAGGTGTTGAAATCTATATTATGACTGGTGTTATAGCCCGTGTTATAAAGCAAGCCGTCATCGCCCAAAAGGTGATACGAGGAATAGGCTGCTTCAGACCAATAGTGGCGCAGATCGGCCTTGAGCGACATAGTGCTCGTAAAGATAAAGGATGCATCCAGCGTATTTGTTACTGACACAAGCCTGCGCGTACCAAAATAGATGTCGCCACCCGAATTGTCTACATACCCCACATCATTTGCAGCATCTGTTACCGTAACTCCGAAAGTCATGGTAAACCTGTCGTTAAATCTATACCGCGGAGCAATAAAAACCTGTGCTGTGTTTCGGTAGCTGCCGGAGTACCATGTATTGGACAGGTTTATATCCAACGCAAATTTTTTCCGGTAATCGGTGGATATAAATGCACCGGCAAAATAGTTTTCAGGGTACACATAGTACCTGCCCGTTGTTCGCGGTTCCAGATAATCGTAACTTTTTATCGGTGTAAAATTCCAGAATATGCCATAAGACAGCCAGTTCTTGGTAGTCAAAGAATGGTTGCCACTGAGGCTGAACTGCATGAAATGGTTGGGGTTCCATGCCCTGAAGTAGTCTATTTCCCAGTAATTATAAACCTTGTTGATCTTCCAGAACGGTTTATAGATATTATATGCCTCCCCGAAACCATAAAAGACTATGTTGTTGCGATCCAGATAACCCAGGTCATTGGGGTTGTAACGATCGGTTATTCCCTTGGTAAAAGGTTGAAGGTATAGTTTCCGCTCAATCGGGCCAGGTCCAGATAATACTTATAGCCAAGATCGGTGCCATGACCGTCGTATATCTGACTCATATTCGCACTACCATCTACCCCATAAGAATTTGCCTTGTTTGCGAACTTGAACAACAGTGCAGACACATCGGCGTTATAACTGTTATCCTTCCTGTTCACATTGGTGTTGACAAAACTCAGGTAGGAATTGTTTTTCAAAGCCTGATCCAGTACCATCACGTTGTAATTGGTGAGCGGTGATACTTCTACCTTACGGGTCATTCCGGTCGTGGTATCCAACAGGGTCGCTGAAGTCGGCGCACTCAGCGCATTGAAAAACCCTACTCCAAGCCGGCCCTTGGTATATCCCGATACTTTTAGCGCGTTGAAAAGCACTGTAGAAGACGGCAATGCATCTACCACCTCTGTAGAGCGTGTACGGTTGGTTAGAAAATCGCCTTCGTTAATAGGTGCTCCCCCTACTCTGCGCGTGTAAAACAAATTGTCTTTGTTAAACAGGTTGAGACCCTCGGTGAAAAAATACCGCTTTTCATCGTACTTTACCTCAATTGGCGACAAATTGAGTACCCTGTTGTCGAACATGGTCTGCCCGAAATCGGGTATCAAAGTGAGGTCCAGCGTAAAACTCTCATTGAAACCGTATTTCACGTCCAGGCCTCCGTTCAGCGTATGTGCATTTGCCCCGGCATAATTCTCGACGTAGGAAGAAACGTAGGGAAACAAACCCAACCGGAGCGGAGGCTCTATGTCGTGGATACCCGTCAGCGTGCCTTCCTGATTTACCAACCCAGCAACTTTAGGATCTACATTGTTCCAAAAACTTTGTTCCCGGTTTCTTCGGATGAGCCGCACAAAATTTATCCCCCATTGTTGTTCCTTTTTTCTTGGGAATCGCATTGCTGAATAAGGAATCTTCATTTCTACGATCCAGCCCGCCGTATCTATCGTAACCTTCGAATACCAGGCAGCATTCCAGGAGTAGTCCGTTCCCGCCTGGCTGATGACTCCATCTGCCTGCACGCCTGCAGCCGTGACTATAAACACAGTTGCGTTTTGTTGATCGTCATAAGTATCGAACGCTACCCCGAAAAAATCGTTGTTGTTGGCAAAATCATCCCGTGACGACATTTGCTTGAGTATGCTATCGGGATGTTTGTCGTACAAACGGGCACCCACATACACCGCATTATTATCGTACAAAAACCTGACTTCCGATTTCATCTTGGAAAACACACCCGGTTCCGGAGAATTCTGAATAAAACTGTCTGTTGCGGGAGCAGTCTGCCAGATCGCTTCGTTCAGTTTCCCGTCCAGTTGGATAGCGGCTGTGATCTTGGTGGCATGCAATACGCGCCGTTCGGCAAATGCTGAAAAACTGCACACAAACACCCACAAAGCAGCTAGTAATAGTCCGCGCAAAAGTCCAGATTTTATTTTTGTAATTGCTGGCAAGTTATCAAAATACATACACAAAAAATACAACATTCTAAACTTTATATAATCAATGTCTTTTTTCAACTAAAGTCGCTGCTAAACAACTAAAACCGCACCGAGCTTTCCGACCTGACAATCCACTTCTGCTGAAACTAAAGACGTATGCCAAGACAAAATGTTGCATTTTTCGACAATTATTTATTCCCCAAAATGCATCAAAATCTAAAACCGCCAGACCTGAGACAATTTCCGGGTTACCTAATTCACGAATATTCAGCACTGCTGCAGTTTCACACGCAGACCTTTTAACCATTGGCTCACAACCTAAAAAGTAGTTTCAATGGCCTGAACGAAAATAGGGATGCCCCGTAGTACCGGAACATCCCTATTAACAACAACTGTCGGGACTATATGAACAAAATATGAGTACCCAACCCTTTGGCTCTTTCGTAAAAATCGCCCACTGTGATCACCTTTTCAACGCCCTCATACAAATCCTCTTTCTTAAGGTGAAACATATCCATAGCCAGTTTGCAGGCCCACAAACGCACACCCGATGCCGACAGGATATCCAGGAACTCGTGCACCGGCGGAATATCTATTTTGTCCATTTCTTTCTTCATCATAGTCGTAGCCAGACTTTCCATGCCGGGTATACCACCCAACAAAGTTGGAATATGCATGGCGGGGTTGCCGACTGTGGCTACGTGCAGGTGCTCCAACTTCTTTGTCTGAATCGCCTCCAGACCAAAAAAAGTAAAAAACATTTCGGCCTCAATTCCTTCTGCTCTTGCGCCATTGGCGAGAATAAAGGCTGCATAAACGTTATCCAAAGTCGCTTTGGACAAGATGATCATCATTTTTCTGATTTCTCCGTTAAACTCACTCATAATCTTGACTTTTTTTAGGTGATTAAATACAACTTGCAGGTTTGGGTATGCCGGCTATTTTTGTAGCGGTCTTCAGCGGCCCGACGGGAAACAAACTGTAGAACTCTTTGATATCCACTACGCCGCTGGCGCCCACTTTACGTATGTTCAGTGCTACTTCCTTGCGTTGTTGTTCCTGCAGCCATTCCAACACCTGCCAGTGCTTGGGTGTAAGTTCGATGCGCGCTTCGTTCGCCAATGTTTCGGCAACTTGTTTGTCCCATTGGTTGTAGTCAGTGAGGTAACCTTCATCATTTACCTTTATTTCCTTGCCTGCGATCATTCTTGTCTGTGACATAATTTTCGTTTTTTATTGTTGATGAATAATTAAGTTAAAAGTTTTTACCTGCTTCCTGCATATTGGTAGATACAAAGGGTATATGGGTTCCTTTAAGCAGCATATTCCAGTATATCCATTTGAAAGCCAGTTTGCCCATGTGGTTCATACGGCTTTCCTTTAGCAGCCTGAGTGGTCCGATCCCGGCAAATGGGAAAGTGCCTTCCACAGGCTCGTGGGTGTAGTTAAAATCTATAAGCAATGCTTTGCCATTTCCGGTTTCTATAAAGCAATTGGCATGCCCGTCGAATTCGGCCTTCAACTCTTCTCCTTTCAGAAAACGCAATATGTTCTCGGTGAGTATTTCGGCTTCGAAATGCGCCACTGATCCGGCTTTGGAGGCCGGGATATTTGATGCGTCGCCCAACACGAAAATATTTTTATGCGCTACAGATTGCAATGTTGCTTTGTTGGTAGGCACATAGTTCAGTTCGTCACCCAAACCGGATCTGCCTATCAGATCATCACCCTTGTTGGTGGGTACGGTTACCAACAAATCGTAGGGCACTTCCTTACCACCATAGTCCACAATCACTTTCCGTTCTGGGTCTATGCGTTCTATAGCAAAGTCTGTTTCGATATGTATATTCTTGTCAGCCAAAAGGTGGTCCAGTGCTTCTGTAGCCTTAGGCTTTGTAAAGGCACCACTCAGGGGCGTGACGTAAGTAATCTCCACCTTGTCACGCATATGCTTTTGCTTGAAATAGGAATCTGCAAGGAAGGCGAATTCGAGTGGCGCAACCGGGCATTTTATGGGCATTTCGGTTATATGCACCACCAACCTGCCGCCATCCCATTCACGCAATTTGTTTCGCAACGACAACGCACCCTCGAACGTATAAAAATCAAATATCGACTTGTGCCATTCTTCGCTTTGCATACCGGGTATCTCCTCAGGTGCTATTCGGGCACCTGTGGCTATGATGAGGACGTCATAGTCAAGCCGTATCTTATTGTCCAGCATTACATATTGTTCGTCGGTGTGTATCTTATTTATGCGGCACTTAATGAGTTTTACGCCTGTTGGAATAAACTCTTCTATTTCCTTTACGATCTCCTCAGGCTTGTAAATATCGAAAGGAAGGAACAAATATCCGGGTTGGTAATAGTGTTTATGCCGTTCGTCTACGATGGTGATCTCAGCCTCCTCGTTTTTCAGTTCATGCCGGAGATGGTTGGCCATCATTGTTCCGGCAGTTCCGGCTCCTAAAATCAAAATTCGTTTCATGCTCATTTGTATTTAATTGGTTAATTCACCACACAAAGCTATGTCGCAAAAACCGCGCTGGTCCTGACTTTCATCAAACAGTCAATTGATAAGAATCAAGCCCTGAAAACAGCCTTATGCAACATTTGTTACACAATTCGCTAATCAAAACACATATTGTTGCAGACGTATTGCCAGACTGACATTTGCGACTTCCCGACAAACATAAAAGTGCCCAAAAACATCTCAATTATAAAAAAGAAACAGCACCCTAAAAAAATTGGAGCGCTGTTTGCTTTAGATGAATTTGAGATTACAACTTCATACCAAAACCCACATACCACGAACGGCCCATAGAGGGAATAATGCCGGGACCGGGATACTCAAACGTGCGGAAGGTGAAGTAGTGTGCATCACCCAGATTGTTCACGCCTGCCTTTATATTATACCTGCCAAATTTTACACTTGCAGCCCAGTCCATCACCGAAAATGCAGGTATCAAACCCACTTCTGCATCTGGGCTGAACAGGGTGTTGCCCGCATCAGAAAATGATTTAGCTGTATAGCTGTACAGGAATGTGGTGGAGAAACGGCGCCATGCGTAGGTCAATCCCACACGGTCTATGACCTGAGGGGCATATTCCACGTCGTTTTCTTTGTACATACCGGTCTCATAAGTGGCTTTATCCCATGCGAACGAGTTAAAAACCGACAATGTACCAAAACGGTAGTCATCTGTAAATAACTTCACCACGTTCAGTTCGGCGTAGGCTTCCACCCCTCGGTGTATCGCGTTACCGATGTTGGTCTCAAAATAGCCCGTTCCACCACCCGAGGTGTTCACCGTCTCGAGTGCAATATTGTTGTTGTGGGCCATATAGAACCCGCTCACATCGAATGTAAAATAGTTGTGTACATGACCGCGCCAGCCGAGGTCGGCGTTATAGCCCGAGATATCCTTCATGTTCGGGTCTATTTTAGCTTCCACGTCAAGGCCCATGGGATACAGGAAAGAATAAGAAATGGGCGTATATGCCTGCGTGATATTGCCGTAAACATCGGTATTCTCTGAGGTCTTCACCTGTATGGCGATACCTGCAAGCGGTATGAAGCGGGGTTTACTGCTGTTTATATTTATATAGAACGAACCTGTGCTATCCATTACTTTACCCTGCACATCTGAATTGAGATACTCGAATCTGAAACCGGGCGTAACCGATAGTCTGTCGCCGATATGGAATGTATTTTCAATAAAGGGAGCCACATTGGTGGTGTGAAATGTGAGGTCATGTTCGTAAGCGTTGTCCGGGTCATAATTTTTAAAGTCGGCATCGGTACCCGTAGAACCTATTCCTCCTTCAAGCCTTCCCATTTTACCATAGAAAACCCGTACACCAGCCGCCAGTGTCTGTTCCCTTCCCTTCACATTATACTGTGTAAGTAATCTGACTTCAGTGGTGGAGTTATGAAAATATTCGCTTTCAACTTCCCGCTCGTTGTAGCCAACACCCGGCGTAAAGACGTCCGGGGCTTCAGGTCCACCGTCCTCACTCTTCCATACTATACTACGTGAGCTGATATTAAGTGCAGACTTGATCGAGATGGTCGTTTTGTCAGACAATTTGTACTTCGCGGTCAACGCCACAATATTCCAGGGCGTAACCAGCCAGTTGCGGCTACGGTAACTGGCAAAGGGATTGGTATTGAATTCGTAGTCATCCAGGCCTCCGGGCATATGCAGCATATTACGCATCATAGAATACTCGAGGCCGATACGGAATTTTTCACTGGCCCTAAATTCAACTCTGCCGAACGCAGACATTTGTTTCATTGTAGCGTTAGACCGCTGTCCGTCGGCATACTCAGCCTTCACGAATGAATAGTAATTCCACTTTCCTATGGTGCCCCCTGCCGAATTGAACGTATTGAGCAAACCATAACTGCCTGCGGTCTCTTCTGTGGTGAACTCAAATTTTTTATTGGTCGGTGCACTCTTGGTGATATAGTTCACCACACCGCCAAATTGCGGTCCAAATTGCAGTGAAGACGCACCTCTTATCAACTCTATACGATCCAGAGCCTCCAACGGGGTCATGTAGTAAGACTCTGGGTAACCGTATAGGTCGCCAGCTATATTATAACCATTTTGTCGTGTGTTTGACTCTACAGATTGAGTGGGGTTGAGCCCACGAAAACCGATGCCGTTGGCCGGGAATCCACTGCCCTCTGTTTCAGAATAGTTGGATCCCGGTACGCGACCCAGCACTTGCCTCGGATTGTCCTGGGCGGTGTTGGCATCCATACTATCCAACACTAGCACTTCGTTTTTTTGCCCGGAATAAATAACCTCTTCATTTACCTCTTTCAGATGCCCCATACCCGTAATGGATTTATAGCCCTTTATGGATATCTCGCCCAGAATAATTGCGCCGGTATCGTGTACCTGGGCACTAGCCGAAAGTGATAGCGCTATTGCAGCAAAAAGTACTCCCCTATTTGTTCGCATTGCCTGTGTTGTTTTTAACACTGCAAAGAAACCAAGCGCTAGAGGTAGACCGTTTCAGAAAAAGGAATTCCCGTTTTCACAATCGGGAAAATAAAATGTCAAATTATTGTAATAAATAAAAAACAATGACCTAAAGTAAAAATCGGGGTGACATTCATCAGCTATTCACGGTTTGGACGAAATCAGATGCGTTCCCGATCTCCGGAGTTACGCATGCGTCTCCGCCTTTCTGCCAGATATTTTCGCCATGGTTTCCAGTAATATTCATTCCAGCCATCGTTTAACGCATCGGCCTGATTATCGGGGATGTTGGAATGTACCATGTGCAGAACGGTATTGGCACCCTGCTCCGCGAAATATAACATTAAAGTGGAATCAGGATCGGTGGCCTGCCAGTCCGATGCACGCCAGCTTTGCACAATTAGTTTACCGCTATCTAGTTTTAAGTTCGCGCCCGTGATATAACCATCGTAAGCAGAGAACGGAACACCTTCCTTGCTGTTGATCTCTGCAACAGCGCCCGTAGCATCCGTATGTAGGAAAGCATGCATATACAACTGGTATACTTCACTTGGCGAAGTATTTTTAAATAAAACCTTTTGAACAAGAGTGCGTGGCATAAAAAGTATTTTGTATCAGTAAAGTTAGTGGTAACCGATATAATTGGAAAGTTCAAACGCCCACAAAATTTGTTACATAAAAAGTCAATATATTTTCATTTCCAATCACAATCAGCAAATCATGCGATAATGCATGGAACTGTTGTTTTTGCTGTGTAACCGCAAATGAATATATTTACAGTTATCCGGCAGGCTTTTCAGCAACTACCGTTAGCCGTGAATATATGGCTCAAAAATCATCGTACAACCTAATACGTAAACTTATGAAAAAACTGGTCTTAGGCTTTTTCCTGATCATCACCGCAGGGATGGGGTGCATCAGAAAATCAGATCTCAATTTTAAAAACCTCCAGTATACCAACTGGACACCTGATTGGGCCTTACCATTTGTATCGTCTTCCCTGACTTTGCAGAATATGCTCAATTCCGGCACTATGATATCTACCGATGCCACAGGGCTGTTGTCTCTCGGCTATAAAGGAAAAGGCTATTCTTTCAAGGCCACCGACGTGATCAGGATTCCCAATTTGCATTTCAACATGCCAAAGGCCACATTGTCAACTGCTATTTCCACGTTGCCA
>CAIYJV010000009.1 GCA_903926605.1 uncultured Bacteroidota bacterium | reverse complement strand
ACCTGAAGAACACCAGTGCAAAAGTTACCGCCAAAAACGTGATCAATATATTTGGGGCATCCCGCCACTTCAATTGGTCAGTACTTGATTTTGCAGCGGTAATCCCCGCAAAAAAATCGGCACCATAGATCACTGGTATGTAATAGATCGCATGCAGGAGGCCCCACACCACAAAAGTTACACCTTCGCCATGCCATAACCCGGAGATCAAAAACGTGAGCAAAATGGCTGCAAAGATTCCATGCCGACCCCAATTCCGAAATTCAATGGCAGCAGGCTTGAACACATAATCGTTTAACCAGGTTGAGAGTGAAATGTGCCACCTCCGCCAAAAGTCTCCAATATCTTTTGAAAAAAAGGGAAATCGAAAATTGACCATCAGTTCAATCCCCAACAATCCGGAAACTCCTCTTGCAATATCTGAATAGCCCGAAAAATCGGAATAAATCTGAAATGCATAGAGGAATGCGATCATGATCAAATTAACTGAACTATGATGACCCGGATTTTCAAAAACTTTATCTACAAAGGGGCTAATTGAATCGGCAACAACAACTTTCTTAAAAAATCCGAAAACGATGAGTTTCAGATTTTCAATTGCAATTATGTGATCGAATTCTCTTTTTTTCGAAATAGCTCCTAAAAAGGGGCCGGGTTTTTCAATGGGGCCGGAAATAATTTTAGGAAAAAACGCTGTATACAAATTCACATTTTGCCAGCGCTCTTCAACAGCTATTTTACCTGAATAGATATCAAAAATATAGGACAGATTGGAAAAAGTATAGAAAGACAAACCCAGAGGAAACAACAGATGAGTAAAACTATGAACACTTGTAAACGACTTACCGAAAGAATCAATAAAAAAATTATAATACTTAAAAGTTGCCAGTAACGCCAGCTGAAAAAAGACAAATAATCTGAAAACCCACTTTCTTTTTGGACTTTCTTCATCCAATCGGGCAATAATTTTCCCAACGTAAAACGTGAGCGAACCTGAAATAATGACGAGCGCTAAAAGTTTCAAATTCCAGTAGCCGTAAAAAAACCAGCTGGCGAGTAACAAAAACAGATTTTGCGTTTTATCGCTCTTTGAAAAAAAACTCCAGTAAAGAGAAAACACTACTATAAAAAACAATAAAAAATCAAACGAATTAAATATCATTTTGTATTATTTTGTATTATTTTCTCGATCTTAAAAAACACCCGCACCGGGTATCCCAGACACTGGCCGCGCAGATATGCAAGTTACAACAAAAATAGAAAATTCCCATTCCATACTGACAAAAGGGTCAGGAGGATGTATAGAATTGATACCGTGCATTCATCGTCCGGCGCTGTTGTTGAACACAAACTGCACGGGCAAACATCTGTCAGCTACGCGACGGATGTCGATACCATTGTTTACTTCAATAGCAATTTGTACACATGCAAACATGATGCACGCCCATAAGAAATTAAATCCCGTTGAATACCTACTTTTGTACCTACCTGCTTTTCTATGCGTAAATACTTTGGCATTTTTTTATCCCTGATCACGCTTGCTTGTTCATCGCTCCGAGCTCAGTCTGTAGAGACAACACCGCCGGTGAATAAAGAACGTTCCGGCGATTCAGCGCCCTACATGAAATATCCGGAAATGCCGGCTTTCAACATCCTTTCTACAGATTCAACTACTATTTTCAACACGTTTAATATTCCAAAGGGACGGCCCGCAGCGCTCCTTTTCTTCGACCCCGACTGCAAGCACTGCAAGGCTACAATAAAAGCCATTACGCAGCACATGGACTCATTGAGCCAGATAGAATTTTATTTTTTCTCGGCACGACACGATCTGTCTATGATCAGGGTATTTGCGGAGACCTACAAACTGAACCAATACCCGAATATCAAGATCGTGGGTATGGATACCGAATTTTTCTTTTTTTCTTTTTACAAAGTGAAATTTGTTCCTGACCTAGCTCTATACGACAGCAAGAAGAAACTGATCAAACTACTGGAGGGTGAATTCACAGTAAAAACAATATGGGACCTAACCCATACAGACAGTGTAATCAAATAAAATTTATTCTGCTTTTGCTTTCGTTTTACTGTGCGGGAAGGCAAAATTATAACCTACTACACCCATCCCTTCCAGAAAGTCGAAATGCTGACTTGCTTTGCCGCCATAAATAGTGGTGAGAATGTCGGGCAGATTCATATAACCGGCTTTCAAGCGTGCAAGAAAGAATACCCTACGGCTGAAATCTATTTGCAGGCCCATGTTTGCAGACATAGAATAGCCAGCCAGGTGATAGGCCTTTTTGTTGTATTCCATATCGTGTTTGGGGGGCTGCCCCAGTATGTCTGCGTCGGTGTCCGGTATCACGGCACCCAACCCAACGCCGCCCAAAACGGAAACACAGAACTTGCGATTGACCGAAGTCCATACCTGCTCGATCCTGCCTATTTCGGCACTCACATCGTTGAGTCCATCGCAATGTTCAAAACCAGAAACAAAACCCTTAGGCAAATTATCTGCAGACATAGCCTTTTCTGCATTGGGGGAATCTTCCTCCCCTACTTCAATTTCGACATTTTTGTATACGCCTGTATTCTGCCCTTTATTCACCACCCCGTTGATCGTAGTGGCCTGTTTGGCTATAATATATTTCATGTGGTCGGTTCCCAGTGACACATAACATTTGTCGGTGAGATAGTAACCGGCACGCAGATTAAATTGTGGTACTGTAAGTCCATTGGGCTTTATGTACAGCACGCCTAAGGCGGATTGCTCATCGGTAGCCCGCACATCCGATATCTTAAAATCGTAACCATCGCCCCAACACCTTATATCACTATGCGTAAATGCGGCCCTGTTATAACCCCAGAACGCGAAAAAAGTTCCTTTTCTGGCGAATATATCCCTGGTCTCACTGCGTGTAGCCCTGATCTTACTGGAAGAAACAGGCTGTGGTGTCTGACCGAACACGGTACCCGCGGCCAGTAGTATAGCAACAGTAAATAAAGATCGGGAGGCAATTATTAAAATTGATTTGTTCATGGCGATATTTTTGGGCGAAATTAGGAGGCCAAGCAGCAAAAATCAGTGACACGCGTCACCATATGTGCTCCAATTACCGGGTGGGTCTCCAACTGTGTACCACATGCCCGGCCTAGTGTATCAATTTAATACCGCATTACTTTTTAGTTTATTTGTATATTTGCAACTATGTACACCGTAACAGCAGCCACCAACCAGGAGCATTATTATACTACACTCACTACTGGTACCAATACGATGACCGCCGATGAGCCACCTACGACCGGTGGAAAAGGCAGGGGATTTTCTCCCGGAGAGCTACTGGCATCGGCACTGGCAAGTTGCGTATCTATTACTGTGCGTATGTATGCCGACAAAAAGGAATGGCCGCTGGAACAAATAGAAGTAGTTGTGACCATAGAACGGGATGAACTGCGTGATGAGACCCGCATCATAAAAAAGGTGAATCTTGCCGGGCCGCTTAACGAAGAGCAGAAAGAACGGCTTTTGCTGATCGCGGATAAGTGTCCTGTGCATAAATACCTTACGCATCCGCTCACGATCACTACTGTAGCGGGCTAGCGAGCCCCTGCGTACATCATTTCTATCATCCTTACGACTTCCCTGCCCTCTTCGGCGCTTGTCATTATGGGGTGACCCAGTAGCAGCACGTCTGTTACATTTTGTATCACTTTGTCATGGTTGCTCATAGAACCCTGATACAGGCCATAATCGTTTGCCCGCGCGCTGATGTTGATATCGGGCAACGCTGGACCGGCAAGCTTCTGGTATTCTATGGTATTGAGGTATTGCCCGCCGATCTTAACCGTGCCCAATGCGCCGAAAAGGGTAATAGACCCCTCCATATTGGAATTGTAAGCGCATGTAGTGAAATTAAAATTGACAATAGCCCCGTTTATAGCGTGCAGCACAAAGCTGCCCGTGTCTTCTACCTCTGTGTTATGGGTGTGCGCAAAGTTGTGAACCGACCCGGTCGCACTGTCTATTCCGCCATTCAGATAGTATAGGATATCTACAAAATGACTGAACTGAGTGAAGAGACAACCACCGTCACTGTCCTTTCGTCCCCGCCAGTCGCTGGAGGCGTAGTAGGCGTCGCCCCTGTTCCAGAAACAGTTCACTTGTATCATGTAAACTTCACCCAGATCCTGCTGGTTGATGAGTTGTTTTACTGCCTGAACCGGTGGGTTGTACCTGTTTTGTTTCACTGCAAAGATGATCTTGCCTGTTTCCGCGGCTACTTCTATCATCCGGTCGCATTGTGCAACACTAATAGCCATCGGTTTCTCTACCACAACGTGCAGGCCGGCGAGCAGTCCCTGAATAGTGTGTGGTTCGTGCAGATGATTGGGTGTACAAACGCAAATCACGTCTGCCTCCACTATAGACAACATATCTGATATTTCCTGAAACCAGGCCACGCCTGCAGGCAATTCGCCGGCGGTTTCCTCCCGGCAATCGCAAACAGCCACAAGTTGTGCCGACTTGTTGTGCCTTATGTGTTCGGCATGGCGTTTACCGATATTACCAAAACCAACTATTACAAACCTGATCTTTTCCAATACTACGCAGACTTTATTCCGAAGGCCCTTTGCTCCGGAGACAAAGGTATTTATTTAACGATTTGAAACGCTTTTTAGTCTTTGAGCAGTTTAATCCCGGATTATTTTTTTTGCATCACATCCCATATTGGTTTGCCTACGCAGCCATTGGGCATTTGAATATGCAGCAGAGCCGCTACCGTAGGTGCAATATCTACCATCTGCACCTGATTATAGCTTTCGCCATGGTGAATGTGCCAGCCATACCAGAGGAGCGGAATATGTGTGTCATAAGGATTCCATGTACCGTGGGTGGTGCCAGTGGTACGACCTCCATTTTCATACCATCCCGGCTGCAAAATAAACTCAAGTGCGCCGCTTCGGCGGGGGTAATAACCATTAGTAATCATGCTGCGCAAAGGCTCGGGAAGCAACGACTGTCCGCCCTGTTCCAGATCTACAGCGTAGGCCACTTCCGGTCTGGAACGCAACCAGTGCAACGCAGTTGCTTTTACTTTTTCGCGGTCTAATTTGTATTTTAAAATAAAAGAATCATTGAGGAATACCTGATAATTATTCATTCCCCTTGTGACAGACTCTTTGTTTTCAATTGGTTGATGAGTCTTTACATCCAGCTTCACTTCTTTTTTCACTTTCAATTCCTTCAGCAGATAATCGTCGAGCTGAGTGGCAAACCCTGCATTTACCGAACCGGCTGGCACGTCGTTGTCAGTAAGAAAGTTTGCATTGTGGGCACCGCCGTGGTCGGCAGTAAGAAATACCAGGTAATTGTCTTTGCCATACATCCGATCCATATACTTCAGGAATGCAGCAATTTCCCTGTCCAGACGCAGAAACATATCTTCAACCTCCATAGAGTTGGGCCCGAACTGATGCCCGGCATAGTCTGTGCTTGAAAGGCTAATGGCGATAAAATCGGCGGCATCCCTGCCTTTTCCCAGATGTTCACCCTCCATACAGGCCTCGGCCATCATAAATGTATAGGTGTTGCCAGCAGGAATTGTCTTTATTATTGCATAACGATCGGAATCTGCCAGTGAGTCGAAGACATGGGGGAAAACAGGTACCTTTTCACCCTTAAGTGCTTTTTCGTAATTGGTGGCGTCAACTGTGCTTTCTGTATAGGATTTTGAATCTTTCAACAACCGCCATCCCAGCTTCACCATACTGTCGCCCGGTTTGCGCTTATTGAACGCCTGCAACCAATCGGGCGACTGATTTGCGTAGTAGGTACTTGTGGTAAACTCACCTGTTTTATCGTTGTACCAGTAGGCCGCATTGGCAAGATGTCCCGCCGGCAAAATACTTCCGCGATCTTTCAGCGCCACACCGTAAACCCTCGATGCCATGTTGGTGGCCAGCCTGTACTCATCTGTCACGGTAGTCACCGTAAGGTTAGACGGGCTCATAGACGGAGCCTTGGTATTGTCTCCATGCAACCATACATGGGGGTCATCCACGCAATACACCGCCGCACCGGTAGCATTCTCAGTCCAGCTGTTACCCGCAATGCCGTGAATGGCCGGTACCGAACCCGTATACACACAGGCATGCCCCGGCGCTGTAAAAGATGGAAGATAGCTGATCATGGTATTCTGACAACTGAAACCATCGCACATAAGACGCTTGAAACCGTCCTTACCGTACAAGCCGGCATAACGATACAAATAGTCCCACCGCATCTGATCTATCACCAAACCCACTACTATTCTGGGTCTTTCCACATGGTCGTGACGCGAGCACGATTGAGAAATAATGACAATAAACAATACAATAATTGCAGCATATTTTTTCATAACTCAATATAAGTACTTTAATAAAATTTTAGGATTGACAATGCAAATGTGGTCATTTTTATGCTCAAACCTTTTAATTTTTCATTAATTTTGCCGCCAAATTAACACTTCCGCCGAAAAAGGTATCGTGCCTGGGGTGTATCTGCAAAACTGCTCAGCTATGGATTTATTTGAAAAATTTGAGAAAAGGCTTGGTCCAATTGGTGACTATGCCGAAAAAGCACCCGGTTATTTTGCATTCCCAAAACTGGAAGGTGAGATCGGGAATCGCATGAAATTCAACGGCAAGGAAAAAATTATCTGGAGCCTTAACAACTACCTTGGCCTCGCCAACCATCCCGAAGTTCGCCAGGCAGACATAGAAGCTGCCGAGCAATGGGGACTGGCATCGCCGATGGGCGCGCGTATGATGAGTGGAAATTCGGATGCCCACGACCAACTGGAGCGGGAACTTGCCGAATTTGTGGGTAAGGAAGCTGCAATGATGGTAAACTATGGCTATCAGGGTATGATGTCTGCTATAGACACCTTGTGCAGCCGCCACGATGTAGTAGTGTATGATGCAGAATCGCACGCTTGTATCATAGACGGACTGAGGATGATACCCAGTCATCGCTTTGTATATAAACATAACGATGTGGCCGACTGCGATAAGCAACTGGCAAGAGCCACCGAAATGGTTAAAAAGACCGGTGGTGGCATTTTGGTCATCACAGAAGGTGTATTTGGCATGTCGGGCAATCAGGGCCGGATACGGGAGATCGCAGTATTGAAAGAAAAGTACGACTTCCGCCTGCTGGTAGACGATGCACATGGCTTTGGCACGATGGGCAAGACGGGCGCTGGCATAGGTGAGGAGCAAAACTGCATGGAAGACATAGACATCTATTTTTCCACTTTTGCCAAATCAATGGCAAGCATAGGCGGATTCTTTGCGGCAGACAAAAAAGTGCTTACCTATTTGCGTTACAATATGCGTTCGCAGATTTTTGCCAAGTCGCTGCCAATGGCTTTCGTAATGGGCAACCTGAAAAGGCTGGAACTTCTGAGAACCCATCCGGAACTGCGCGAAAAACTGTGGTATAACGTAAACAAATTGCAGAAAGGTTTCCGTGACAACGGATTTGAAATCGGCACCACCAATACCCCCGTTACCCCGGTAATCATGAAGGGTGGCCTGTATGACGCAGTTCAGCTTACGTTCGACCTGAGAGAAAATTATGATATTTTCTGCTCAGTAGTGGTATATCCTGTGATACCTAAGGGAATGATCATTTTGCGTATCATACCAACCGCTTCTCATACCGACAACGACATAGACGATACACTGGCGGCTTTCTCGGCAGTACGAGAGAAACTGGAAAACAAACTATATCCTCAGGAAATGCCGAATGTGGTAATGGCCTGATCCTGAACAAAATTTCCCGAAGGCTGCTCCTTTACCGGAGCAGCCTTTTTCTTTTTGCATATATTTAGGAAGCGCCACCTTATTTTTGTACTTCATGAAACGGATCTTCCCACTTATAGTCGTGTTGATCACCTTATCGGTGCTAGGCATATTGTTCATTCAGATGTCCTGGATCAACAATGCCATAAAATTAAAACACCAGGAGTTTCAGAGGGGGGTGGAAAACTCATTATCGCATACCAGGGAAAAAATTCACAGCAAGTTTATTTACAACGCCAGACGTTTTTTCGTGAATGACGAATCGAGCCAGTTCTATCTTAAAAACAATTTTACCATCGAAGACGGTTTTTCGCGCGATGAAATAGAAGACATCATCAGCAAACAGCTAAAACAGAACAACATCAAACTGCCCTTTGAATTCTGTATCACCAACATTTTTAAGAACAGCATTTTTCAATCAGACGGGTTTCAGTTGGCCGATCAGCAAACTGCTTTTCAAATATTGTTGTCGCCTGAAGATTCTTACGTAGCCAAGGAAGTGCTTTATCTCGAGATAAAGGAAGACAAAAATCAGATCATCCGGGAAATGGCCTGGATGATCCTCGCCTCCATCGTATTTACGACGATCATTATCATGGCGTTCGCAGTCACGGTACGTACGCTGTTCAACCAGAAAAAACTGGCTGAGATCAAGTCGGACTTCATCAACAATATGACGCATGAGCTGAAGACACCACTGGCCACTATTTCGCTCGCAATAGATGCACTCACCAACGAAAAAGTGATCCGTGACACCGAAAAAATAAACTATTACAGCGCTATGATCAAGGAAGAAAACAAGCGCATGAACAAACAGGTAGAAAAAATATTGCAGGCTGCCCGTCTGGAGAAAGAAGAACTTGAACTGAACATCCAAAAATTGGATGCCCATACCGTGATCCGTAAAGTGGCAGACAACCTGGTATTGCAGATACAGGAACGTAATGGCACACTGACGCTGAACCTGAACGCGGCCAATCCGCAGCTGGGAGCCGACGAAGTGCATTTTTCCAACATTATTTTCAACCTGCTCGACAACGCGATCAAATACAGCAAAGCGATACCCCATATAGATGTGGAAACGCAGTCAGGCAACAATACGCTTACTATAAAAGTAAAAGACGATGGTATAGGTATGGACCGGGAAACGCAGTCCCGGATATTTGAGAAATTCTACCGCGCACATACCGGCAATATCCACAATGTTAAGGGATTTGGATTAGGACTTAGCTATGTAAAGGCCATCGTGGAAGCCCACGAAGGGAAAGTAAAAGTAGAGAGCGTTCCCGGTCAGGGCAGCACGTTTACGATTACACTGCCTTCTAACCTGAAATAAACAAGGTAAAAACTGAATAAAATACCCCCCGACAATGGCTAAAGTTTGCCAATAGGAAAGCTATTTTGCCGCCAGGCGAAAAATAACCGGGGGAATTGTATTTTTGGAACTTAAACAAAAGGCGATGAGAATTTTTGTATCAGGGGGATCGGGTTTGCTGGGTGGCAATTGCATGAAACACTTCGGTGAAATGGGTTGTGAGGTGGTTGGATCTTATTTTACTTTCCAGACAGCTGACACCGTGTTTTATGATACTCTGGACGACAGCCCGCTGAACTTTGACATAAGAAGTTTTAAACCTGATGTGATCGTGCATTGCGGGGCGTTGACGCATGTGGACTACTGTGAAAGCCATGAAATAGAAAGCTACCAAAAGACGGTACAGAGCACGATAAACCTGATAAAGGTGGCCAATGAAACAGGCGCTAAACTTGTCTACATCTCTACTGACTATATCTATGACGGGAAGAATGGTCCGTATACAGAAGATGCGCCGGTGAATCCGTTGGGCATATATGCGAAGCACAAACTGGAAGCAGAAATGTTGGTGTTGAAGGATGCTAAAAAATCGCTGGTGCTGCGGATAACCAACGTATTTGGTGACGAAATACGCGGCAAGAATTTTGTGGCCCGTATCGTGGACCAATGCAAGAACAAACAAAAACTGACGCTGAAACTGCCGTACGACCAATTCTCCTCACCCTGCAACGCATGGGACATAGCACGTGCTATGTTTGTATTGCTACGTGATGGTAAAACAGGTGTTTACAATATTGGCGGTACGGACTATATGAACCGTGTGGAACTTGCGCTGCGCGTGCTTAGCTATTTCCCCGACGCGGAATATGACCTGATACCCATGAGTACGGAAGTACTGAACCAGCCTGCCAAACGTCCGCTATTGGGTGGGTTTGTGAAACTGAAGTTCAGTACCGAATATCCGGACTTCCTGTTTGGAAACGTGGACAGCTATATGAAGCAGGTGATGCTACGACTGGCTGACGAGATCTGATCTCCGCTTTGCAATAAATTCTTCCATTTGCTGTAGTGTGAAGCTGCTCAGGTTTCGCTCTTTGTACAGACCACCTTTTTGGGCGGCCATAACTCCATAGTGCACATCCACGTACCCCTCAATGGTATGGGCATCCGGATCTATGGACAGCATGGCACCCGCCTCTAGCGCTGCGTCTATCCAACGCCAGTCCAGATCCAACCGCCGGGGATGTGCGTTGATCTCGATGACCACGTTGTGGGCGACGCACTCGGCTATTATTTTTTCAAAATCGAGCGGGAAGCCGGGACGTGATAATAACAAGCGTCCCGTAGGATGACCCAGTATAGTAGTGTAGGGGTTGCGTATAGCTGCCAGCACGCGTTCCATGGCTTTTTCCTGACTCATTTTGAGGTTGCTATGCACGGAGGCGATCACCATATCGAATGACGCAAGTACGGATGGCGAATAATCCAGTCCGCCATCGTTCAGGATATCAGACTCAATGCTTTTGAAGATACGGAATGGCGCCAGCTTCTGGTTCAGCTTATCTACTTCCTGGTGCTGGGCAGCTATACGCTCGGGTGACAGCCCGTTGGCATAGAACGCAGATTGGGAGTGGTCGCTGATGACCAGGTATTCGAAACCCTTGTCTCTTGCTGCGATGGCCATTTCTTCTATGGTGTTGGCCCCATCACTCCATTTGGAATGGGAGTGAATGATGCCTTTTATATCTGAAGTGAGTATCAGCGGTTTGAGTGGCCCCTGTTTTGCCTGGGCCAGCACCGCCCCATTCTCGCGCTGTGGTGCAGGAATAAAATGGAGTCCGTTGGCTTGAAAAATAGCTTCTTCACTTTCGGGATCCGAAGGCAGTTGGTAGGCTGCGTCGAAAGCCTCAAGAAAATCGGGTGACCCGGTGGATAGCCACAGGTCTTTGCAGAAACTGCCTGGTGTAGTGAGGTGCACACGGAGCAGCGGCTGCATGGGGTACTGCACATTTACCTGATTATCTCCTATGAGTTCGGAAGTCACGTCGGGATTCATGGCCAGCACTTCGAGCACTGCTTCAGAATCGGTTTCGGTAAGAATATCCACGGCATCCAGTATTTCGCACTGGCGGCGCAGTGCGCCTGTTGGCACGGTACGGCACTCGGGTACCGCGTTATTGAGCTCGTTCAATATGATCGTAGCAAATGCATCTGCCTCAGCCCAAAGGAACAACCCCTCGTTGCTGTGCATAAATTCTATGCTTTTCAGTACTGCTTCCTGTGTCTTTGCGCCAAACCCTTTGTAGGAGGCAAGGCGGTTCTCGTGGCAGGCATATTCCAGCTCACCGATAGACTCTATGCCCATTTCTTTCCAGATCACAGCAGTCTTCTTGGGTCCGAGCCCCTTGATCTGGAGAATCTGCAGCACACCGGGCGGAGTTGCGGCCAATAATTGCTCAAATTGTGGCAGCTTGCCGGTACTGATGAGTTCGCGGATCTTTTTGCCCGTACGGTCGCCAATACCCTTTATGGAAAACAAGTGCGCATCGTCCATCTGCTCTATTTCTTCGGGCAGGCGCTCGATGGTAAAGGCAGCGATACTGTATGATTTGGCGCGGAAGCTGTCTTCGCCGTGCAGATCCATTAACCGGGACATTGCAGAGAAGTACTCCGCTATTTCTTCGTTCTTCATAAACGTGGTGTGATTCGATTGACCAAAAATAAGCAAGCCCGCAATTGCTTTCCAAAAAAGAAAAGAAAAAACGGACTTGCGACAAAAATCACGGCGTACTATTTCTTTGGCACATAACGCTTCAGAACATCTTGCAACTGGGCGTTGTTTTCGGTGGCGGCTATGTCGAGCATGAATCGGTTGTACTGTTCTACCGTATGCATTTCCTTGCTGAACTCCAGCTTGGATTGCTGTAGCTCATTCAGTATCTTGAGGGTATAGTATAGATTGGTGTTGTAATTGCCACTGAACATATTTTCGTAAATCCGAAACAGATCGCCTGAATTGTTGAAATAGCCACGAACTTCCTGCGGCATGAACATATTGGCGGTAATGAGATTGTAGTTGATCTCCAGAAACCGGCGATAATCGGTACCGCCACCATTTGCAGGACGGGCATTGACAAAATCCTGAAGGGTACTCAACTGTTCCAGTACAGATGTGACATAAGGCTCCAAAGCACTCACGATGGCATTCTCGCTGGTAGGGTAAGTCAAATTGAGTACGTGGTTAAAGAACGTCATGTCTTTCTGATAAATAAGCGCAAAAAAATACCGTTTCTGGTTAGGATTAAGTGCTTTGTATTGTTCCATGGTGATCCAGAACCCGGCATGCTCTTTCCGGCCGGTAGTTGTATCCCTTAGTGCGGTCTGAATCAAATTTAGTCCGTGCAGTGCGATGCCTGCCATCTCGGCTACCGATTTCTTGGGCTTTTCAAGCGATGCCACTGTATAGTATTTCTGATCGAGGAAGTTCACCAGATTCACCGGGTTGGTGCCATTGGTAACCCGGTCAAGTGCCTCGACCGAAATACGAAACGGCGTGTAATTGTCGCTGTTGCGGATAATGGAGATGTTGTGTTCTTTAATGAAGATGGTCTCAATATCCGGAACCGAGTTGGAGGGATAATGCTCTAAATAGGTATAGAAGTTGGTGAAAATATTTTTCAGGTCCTCGTTGAACATTTTCTTGTACATGCTGCCCAGATCGGGAAACCGGGGCCCCTGCTCTTCGTATTTCATCATCCTGAACGTTTCCGGATAAAGGATTCGAAGTTCGCCCAGTGTGCGTGCGGCATCCCTCATACCATTGACATAGGCGATAGTTGGTTCTTCGCGGTAGGGCTCCGCATTATAGTAACGGGTAGTACCTGAACCTGAAAGGTGTATGTCCATCTGCGCCACAGGATTGTTTTCCCGGAATGGCGCTGCTGAAAAACCAAGCACTTTCGCGGGCTGTGCTGTAACATCGAGGTCGTACAATAGCTGGATCTTTGCCGCCTGGTAATACTTGTCGAATGCAGACTGAACGAGGTTGAAATCCATCGTTCCGATATTCTGAGCAAACGGATTTTTCAGGAATTTATCCAGATTGGCCAACTGATGCCGCTCGTGCTGGGAGTAAAATACCACACTGGTGATCTCAGAATCTTTCTGACGTTCCATATTCATTACCTTGACCAGGAACACTGAGTCAATAGAATTGATGTACATGGCGCCATAATAACAGTTTTGCGCTCCGGCCAAAAATACTGACCCCAGAAGGCAAAAACCAAGAAATAGTTTCTTCATAAAAAAATTCGGATGCTGAGATAATTATTGGTAAATGACCATTAAATTTTTTCTACAATAACTGCTGTACCATAACACAACACTTCGGTGACGCCTTCCATCACATCGTTGGCATCGTAGCGCATGCAGATTATTGCATTGGCTCCGGCCATATTTGCGTGGTCAATCATGTGCATATAGGCGTCCTGACGAGCCTTTTCGCACAACTCTACGTAGACCGACAGCTCACCGCCAACCATGGATTGCAGATGTCCGGCCAGATTGCCGAAAACACTGCGGGAACGAACGGTGATACCTCTAACTATACCTAGTTGCTGGTTTACTTTGTACCCTTCCAGGCTATTTGCTGTAGTGATAAGCAGATTGTTGACCATGAAATTTGATTTGATTGGTGAAATAAGGGTCAAATTTAGCAATAAAGCATTCAAAACAAGTTATAGGAGGAAGATGTTTGCAAGGATTCGTATTTTGCTATCCCATCCGGTTCAAAACATAACCGGGAGGACTTAAACCAAATATTTTATGCCATACGCAGTGATTACCGGAGCCACCAGAGGAATAGGACATGCCATAGCGAAAATGTTGCTGAAAGAGGGCTTTTCTGTGGTATTGACGGGTCGCGACAGCAATATGCTCGACCAGTTAAAACAGGAATGGGGTAAGCAATATCCTCAAAACAGCATATTCACCTTCCGGGCCGACCTATCTGTTCGATCTGAAGCCGATGCACTTGGCGATCATATTCTGGCGCACATTCCCGAAATAGATATTTTGGTGAATAACGCAGGGTCGTTCCGTCCCGGCTCATTGTGCAATGAGGCCGACGGCCTGCTGGAAGAAATGATAAACACCAACCTCTACAGCGCTTACCACCTTACACGCAAACTGGCACCTGCAATGATAGCTCGTGGGAAGGGGCATATTTTCAATATGTGCTCGGTGGCCAGCTTAAGGGCATATCCCAACGGTGGCTCGTACAGCATATCGAAATACGCGCTGATGGGTTTTTCGGAAAACCTGAGAGAAGAATTGAAGCATACGGGCATACGCGTCACGTCTGTTTGTCCCGGTGCCACTTATACATCTTCCTGGGCGGGATCGGGCGTTTTACCGGAAAGAATCATGGAAGCAAACGACATCGCACTCACCATCTGGGGCTGCTACCGTCTTTCTGAAAGGGCAAATGTGGACACGATTGTGGTCAGACCCGTTAAAGGGGACTTATAATTCATCTTATAAAAAAACTTTTTAACGTAGCTTTAACCTCTGTGTGGGCTGTCTGACAGCCAATCATTTTAATTTTGTCTGAACGGAAAAATAACCCGGGTATCCTATTTCGGTACTGATCCTGAAAAGTTCTATGAATTCCCAAAAGAGCCATAGATCGCCAGCAGCAGTGAAGTAGTAAGAACGCGGGTGATAGGTACCGACACCATCAGTAAAATCCGGACTTGAACAGTTAATCAGACATGTGGCGTAATCAGTTAGTTTTTCTACTTGTACTAGTTGCAGCAAAAGGATGGGCGCAAAATGTGGTATTTTCCGCTGCGCCCAGCGCAAATAAGATAGGAGTAAAAGACCAGGTTCAGATTCAGTACACCGTCAAGGATGCGCAAAACCTCCAAACTATTTCTCCCGGTCCCAGCCCGGATTTCGCAATCATCGCAGGGCCTTACCAATCGCAGAGTACCAATATATCCATGGTTGGCAACCATACGGTACAGTCGCAAAGCATTACACTCACCTATGTGCTGCAACCCAAGCACGAGGGTTCCTTTACTATCCCCCCCGGCACGGCCAAGGACGGTTCTGGACATGTATACCAGTCTAACCCCGTTACTATACAGGTGGTTTCGGGTACTATGGCCCAGCCCCGCAGGCAGGCTCAGCGCGACCCATTTGAAGACGACGATCCGTTTGCTGCGATCCTGCAGGCCCAGCAACGCCGCATGCAGCAGTTGCACCAAATGATGCAGCAACAGGGTCAGCCCAGTCAGCAAAATCAACAGGCGCCTCCCGGACAAGGTCAAGCCCACTCCGGACAACAACCCTCGCAAAGGCCACAAGCCCAGGACGAAAAACCGGTAAACCATGAAGAGATCAACAAAGACCTTTTTATCAGAGTAGTAGTTGATAAAAACAAAGTAAATGTAGGCGAGCAGATCACTACAACTTACAAGTTGTACTCAAGACTGCCGATGCAGGTGAACATCTCGAAACTTCCCGACCTGAGTGGATTCTGGACACAGGATTTCGAGATACCCCGTGTTCCCAAACCCGCCGAAGAAATACTGGACGGCAAGAAATACCAGGTGTTCCTGCTAAAGAAATCGGCACTGTTCCCACAACAAACCGGAACGCTGGTGCTGGACCCGGCGGAAGCAAAGGGTGTTGCCAGGATTGTACAGCAGGTAAAAAGACGCTTGCAGGATATGGACCCACTGGCGACGCTTATGATGAGCGACCCTTTCTTCAACAACGCTTTTTTTAACACTGCGGCGTACAAAGACGTACCGGTAGACCTGAAAAGCAAACCAGTAGATATACATGTTACACCCCTGCCCGAAACAGGGAAACCGGCTGACTTTAATGGTGCTGTAGGTAATTTTGGCATCGCGGGATCTATCGACAAAACCGAACTGACAACCGACGATGTGGCCACGCTGACCATTAATATCTCGGGTAGTGGTAATCTGAAGCTCTTTGAACCGCCGAAACTTTCACTTCCCAATGGCCTGAACACTTTTGACCCGCAAGTAAACGATACCATTACCGGGCGCAGCACCACCATTAGTGGTACTAAAAAAGCTACTTATGCCATTACGCCACACACACCCGGCGACTACGAAATTCCTGCTATACCATTTTCTTACTTCAATCCCCAAACCGGAACTTACGTAACAGTACAAACGCAACCTATTAAGATCCATGTGACTGCGGGCAAGCACTATTCGCCCTCCCAGCCGACTGGCACCAATGCCCCACTCGCACTCAAGGACATACACGACAATCATACTGCTCCGCTCGGGGCACTTGTACTGGGCCATAAACCCATGCTGTATGGCGCTGGCTATTGGTCGGCATATATTATTATCCTTCTTGGTTTTGCGGGTCTTTCTATGTGGAAACGCATGAGCGAAGAGAACTCTAAAGATACCGCACGCCTGCGGCATAAGCGCGCCAACAAAATAGCACTCAAACGCCTTACCGTTGCTAAAAAGTTGTTGGATCAGGGCAACAAGAACCAGTTCTACGAAGAAGTATCAAAGGCTATTTGGCTGTACCTGAGCGACAAAGTGAACATACCCCTGTCGGCCCTGTCTAAGGAATCAGCCACCGAGGCCCTGGTTCGTCGCAATGTACCGGAAGATATTCTGAAGAGCATGGACCATGTGATCTGGGACTGCGAAACAGCGCTCTACGCCCCCGGTGGGTCGCAAAAAATGGCAAGCACCTATGAACAGGCGATAAAAGTGATCAGTGACCTTGAAGACCAGATAAAAGCATGAGGAACCGGATACTACTCTTAATGTCGTTGATTCTATCCTGTACCCTGGCCTACGCAGGGCAGAACCCCGAGGTATTGTGGCAATCGGGTAACGACTGTTACAAGCGCAAAGCATTTGACAGCGCCGTATTTTATTTTGAACAGATAGCCGCTCAAAAACCACATAATGCCGACGTGTTTTTTAACCTTGGCAATGCGTACTACAGGCTCAATAAGATCGCTCCGGCCGTGTTGAACTACGAAAGGGCACTAAAAATAAAACCTGACTTTGCCGACGCCAAAGAAAATCTGCAACTCACTCAGAACAGGATCAGAAACCATATACAGGATGTAAACGACATATTTTTCATCAAATGGTGGGACAGTCTCACACATCCGGTAAAAGCCGGCACCTGGGCTGTTACGGCCCTGGTCGTGTTTATTCTCATTATTGCGACAATGGCGATTCGCAGGTTCGGTTTGGCTGGAGGCATACATATTCCTGCCCAGGTAGCCTGGGTCCTCGGATTTTTCTGGATCTGCTTCATCGTTCTGGCGGTTGTCTCCGCTGCACGCACATCAACCAACAATACCGGAGTTGTGATGCAAAACGACACCCCACTGCTCAACGCAAACCTGCAGGGAAAACCGATTACTCAGATACCGGAAGGCACTACGATCGCTATAGTAGACGAGAAAGACACATGGCTGGAAGTGCGCATACCCGACGGAAGAATAGGCTGGATACAGCAAAGCCTTGTGGAGAAAATCTGATTAATTCTAACACTATCTATTCATTGTTCAGTAATTTGCAGTCCAATCTCTGAACACAGCGTATGACCGCCTATTGGGTAAAAACGCCGAAATGGTTTAAAAGACTATATCCCCGGATAGTAACCTGGGAAATGCCCGCTGACGAAGACCGTTCGGTATACCTGACATTTGATGATGGCCCGCATCCCGATATTACGGCTTATGTACTGGACAAACTAAAAGAATATAATGCATACGGCACATTTTTTTGCGTAGGCAACAACGTTCGGAAGTTCCCAGACATGTACCAACGCATTCTTGCCGAAGGACATAGCGTGGGCAACCACACTTACGACCACCTGAACGGATGGCACACCGATTGCCGGGCATATACCGGCAACATCATGAAGGCAGCCGAACTGATAAAAAGCAAATTGTTCCGGCCGCCGTATGGACGGATCCGATATTCGCAACTTCGCAGAATGCACAAGGCCTGGCCGGACTGGAAATTTATAATGTGGAGCGTGCTTAGCGCTGATTTCGACCCGGAGATCACACCGAGCCAATGTCTGGAAAATGTGTTGCAGAATATAGAGCCTGGCTCTATTGTGGTGTTTCATGACAGCCAGAAGGCGAGAGAACGGATGGAATACGCCCTACCCCGTGTTCTGGCATACTGCCAGTCGCAAAACCTGGTTCCCAGGCCAATAAGCATGTTATAATGCTAAAAACGAAATTATGTACACTGATACGCATACCCATCTCTACGACGAACGCCTCATGGCGGATGAACAAAACATACCGCGGGCACTGGCTGCCGGTGTTACCCGGCTTTACCTGCCCAACTGTGACTCGCAAACTATACCCGGAATGCTGGCACTGGTAGAGAAATGGCCGGACCACTGTTTCCCCATGATAGGGCTGCACCCTACTTATGTAAAAGACGGCTACGAGAGCGAACTGGCCAGAATGGAAGAAGAGCTTAGCTGGCGTAAATACTATGCCATTGGCGAAATAGGTCTGGATTACTACTGGGACGTTACATTTAAGGCCCAGCAACGCAAAGCCTTTGAATACCAGATCGAGCTGGCACTGCAAAACCATCTGCCCATTGTGATACATAGCCGGGAGTCGAACGATGATTGTATAGAAGTGGTACGGCAAAAACAGGATGGCAGGCTGAAGGGCATTTTTCATTGTTTCAGCGGCGACCTTGCACAGGCCCGCGCCGTGACCGACCTCGGTTTCTGTCTGGGCATAGGCGGTGTGGTGACCTATAAAAAGAGCATACTACCCGAAATAGTACGCGAAATACCCCTACAGTATCTGGTACTCGAGACCGACGCCCCCTATCTGGCACCCGTGCCCTACCGGGGCAAGCGCAACGAAAGCAGCTATATTCCCCTTATAGCCGCTGCCATAGCAGAGATAAAGGGTATTTCTGTAGAAGAAGTTGCCGAAGTGACGACAAATAATGCGCAAAAAGTTTTCGGAACAAAAAAGTAGTATTACCTTTGCAGCCCTTCACCATAAAACGGAGAGATGCTCGAGTGGCTGAAGAGGCACGCCTGGAAAGTGTGTATACCTGTCAAAGGGTATCCAGGGTTCGAATCCCTGTTTCTCCGCCTTCGCCCGCCGAAGCCATTTTCGGCGAAGGCGGGCAGTTCAGTAGCAGTACAAATGCTGAACAAAGTACATAAAAAAGTAAGCGGGCTTCGGCGGACGAAGTCCGCTTACTTTTTCATAGATTTCCTTGATTATATTTTGCTCTTGTTTTTTGTACTTTAACCTCATGTGGTTTTACGTCTATATCCTTGAACTCAACAATGGCAAGCATTACGTTGGCTGCACTGTAAATGTCAAGGAAAGATTTATCAGACACTCCAAAGGTTATGTGCCCGCAACCAAAGCATTTCTGCCACTAAAATTGGTTTGGTGTTGTTCATTTCCTGATCGCTATAAAGCTTACAAATTTGAAAAATATTTGAAATCTGGTTCAGGAAGGGCATTTACGATAAAGCATTTGTTTTAGGTAAACCCGCGCTATGCACGGGTTTTGTCGTTTTAATCGGCGTCTGCGGAATAATACAGAAGCGATTATCTTGTCTGTATTTTAGCCTAAAAATTTCTGGCTTGGTGCAGGGATTTTCTGTACCCGGGCAGTGATGAACTCAGCGTTAGTGCGGTTGAAGGCGGTCTGAGACCGATTTCCATATTTAGTTCCAGATGACCCTGCGGAACATCCGGAACAACGTGGGACCTAAATTCATTTCGAATCATTGCTGTCCGGTAAAAAATCAAATTTGTTGATTTAAGGTCTGAGAACATTGATTTTAGTGTTGAGGATTTAGATTTGCGAAAGGGAAGCCCTTATCCATCAAAAAGGGTAGCTATTT
>CAIYJV010000008.1 GCA_903926605.1 uncultured Bacteroidota bacterium | reverse complement strand
TTTGAAAAAACCGGCATCACCGACATTGCAGCTATACACCGGGGTTTTTCGGGATATAGTCCTGCAAATGGGTACAGGAACCAGCCAAACAGGCTGATACCGATCGAGTTGAAACGCAGGCGACCGGAGTTGCCCATTTTCTGCGACCCCAGCCACATCTCCGGCGACCGAAGCCGCGTGGCAGAGGTGTCTCAGAAAGCGCTGGACCTCCATTTCGACGGACTGATGATCGAAACTCACTGCGACCCCGACCATGCCTGGAGCGACGCTGCACAACAGATAACCCCCGAAGCACTGGGCACGGTGCTGACGCAACTTGCTTTCCGCGAGGAGTTTACCCGCGATATGGGCAGCCGCGCAATGCTGGAAAATTTCAGGCATCAGATAGATACGCTCGATGCCGAAATCATAGACTTGATCGCCCGACGTATGGAACTCGCTGCCCAAATAGGGCAAATTAAAAAAGAGAACAATCTCACTGTGTTCCAGCCAAACAGGTGGCGGGAAATAGTAGATACCTGCAACAAAAGGGCCGATGCGCACCAGCTTCACGCTGGTTTCATCCTGGACATTTACGAAAAAATACACCACGAAAGCATCCGTACGCAACTCTCGGTATTTGAACAGGCTGCGAACGAAATAAAAAAGTAATTTTACACCAAAATATTTTTCATTGGCGTTAAAACATCACCTGGACGTAAAAGTCCGCTTCGACCAGCAGGTAGACAATTCTGCGTCGTATATCGTACCCTTTATAGAACATACGGCTGCTCTTAGACCGGGTATGCGGGTAATGGAGGTTGGTACCGGCGAAGGTGGTGTGCTGGTACCCTTTATAAACAAAGGTTGTTGGTGCCTGGGAGTGGATCTGGCCCCGGAGCGTATAGAGTATGCCAACGAACTGCTGGAACCTGAAGTAGCAGCCGGGAAGGTGAAATTTCAGTGTATCAATATATTTGAAAAAGATTTTTACAGCCAATACAAGGGCTCATTCGACATCATTATACTGAAAGATGTGATCGAGCACGTACCCGATCAGGAAAAATTCATCCCCTATCTGGCTGAGTTCCTTAGCCCCGCCGGAATCATCTTTTTTGGATTCCCTCCGTGGCGCATGCCCTTTGGCGGACACCAACAGGTATGTCGTAAAAAGTGGCTCAGTGTACTACCCTACTACCATATACTTCCCGACTTCCTGTACAAAAGCATACTCAGGGCCGGCGGCGAGCACCCCGTTATTATTGAGGAACTGATGGAGATAAAGTCGACCAGAATCTCCATTGGCAGGTTTGAAAGCATTGTGCGCCAGAGCGGACTGAACATCAAGTACAAAGAGCATTTCCTCATCAACCCCATATACAAATACAAGTTCGGGCTTAAACCCAAACTGCAATGGAAGCCAATCACCTTTATACCCTGGTTCCGGGATTTCCTGACTACGTGTGTGTATTATTCGGTTGGAAAATAAAATATTTGTACAGAGCAGCGGTTGATTTGAAGATTGAATCGCATTGCCAAACGTCACACATCCAATCGGCTTTCAGATTGCAAATCCGAAAGAGCAGGATACCTCACTAACTTTTGTGTGATCATCTTTCGTTCTTTGAATTCCTGTGGGAGACCGACTTATCTAATTAGACACGGGTTATTCTGGGGAAAACCCGCGCACCTTGTAGTGATTATCTCAACTTACGTTCATTGAAATCCGTTCGAAGAACGGCTGATCTAGTTCAGACACGGATAATCCTACCGGAATATCCGCGCCAGTGTATTAATACAGCAATGCTAATGTAGAGTTCCTCATTCTTTCAATACTTTTTTCACCATTTCTGTTCCATCCTTTCGTTTGGCATGCAAAAAATACAAGCCTCCTGGCCATTGAGAAATTCTAACTTGAACCGTTGTGTAATTTCCTGAGCCGAACCATAAAATTTTGCCAACTGTATTGGTAATGTAGTAATCACAGCCAACTGTGCCGGAGGAAATTGAGATTACTTCGTTTGCTGGGTTCGGGAAAACATCTACCGAATCAAATGTACCATCGCCAATTACCTGAGTTGATAACGCTCCTCGGAAATGACATGAGGTATCGAAAGTGACTTTGCGAATGCGGCCATTCCCGTTATCTGAAATATAGAGATTGCCGCATGAATCTAAACAAAGTCCTCGCGGCGAGTAAATTTCTGCGCTTGTTGCCGGAATATTATCCCCATTATACGCACCTATTCCGTCACCCACAATTGTTGTAATGATGCCAAAGGTATCTATTTGGCGGATACGATTGTTGTACATGTCGCATACAAAAATTTGACCGAATTGATCGACTACAACATCTTGCGCAACATCAAAGGATGCATTTGTAGCAGGCCCGTTATCACCGCTATATCCAGCAAGTCCATTACCTGCAATTTTAGAAATCAATCCAGAAGAAAGTTCTATTTTTCGAATAACGGAACCTCCGTCTGTAAAAAACAAGTTATTCTTAGAATCAACATGCATTTGATTTGTACCGTAAGTCAGGGCCGCAGAGGCTGGGCCTCCATCACCTGTGTAATTAGCTACCCCGGGAGTGCCACAGATAGTCGTGATGATACCTAAAGTATCGATTTTTCGAATTGTGTATTTGCCATGCTCATCAACATAGATGTTATCAAATGTATCTATTGCCAAAAAGGTGGGATAGAAAAGTTCTGCAAGAGTTGCCGGACCATTATCTCCACTATATCCTAATATCCCTGTTCCAGCATATGTTGTAATTAAACCTGTCACATCAATTTTTCTAATTCGCAGATTATTTTGATCAGCAAAATAAATGTTCCCTTTTGAATCAGAAATAACACCGCCAGGTGAATGAATCTCCGCATTTGTTGCCAAACCATCATCGCCTATAAAACCTGATGACCCATTACCTGCAAAAATTGTTATGTATCCATAGGCATCAACTTTAAGTAAATACTGGTCGGCAGTTGCAAAAAACAAATTACCACGACGATCTAAACAGACCTCGCCAGTAGCGCCAATATTGCAATTAGTTGCCAAATTTCCATTGGGTGGGTATATAGAACCTCCACCGGCTAATGTTGTTATAGTTTGCGCTAAACTGCCTATTGAAAATAAGCCTAATGCCAACGCAAGAAACATGCGATTCATAAAGTTCCCTCTGTTTGTCCTGAACAGAAAAAAAATAGTAGAATCACAACTGTTCCGAATTGAATCAATCACAATGCCCCGCAAATACCCGCTTGCATTCAGAAAATAATGCCGCTGTCCCGCCTGTAGGCATTGATAGTTTTGCGCAAACGCCTGCAAACTGAATATGGCTAATAATATGGCAAGCAGTCTTTTCATCTGTACTTTTTCTATTTAAAGGTAGCGGTTTTCAAAATGAGTTTACCTGTTGCAACTGCATCCGCTGGTTCCCAATCCCCACAACTGTTACCCCGGTTGGGCGTAGTCTCTGACTACGTCCTAACGGAGGCCAATCTCCGGATTGGCGTAAATTGAACTCCCGTTCTAATAATAATCAGCGCACATACTTGGCGGCATCGCTCTCTCTGGACGAACTGATTATGGGATTGCAAATCCGAAAGAGCAGATCAAATTCAAATTGTCCTACATGCTATCATAAAACATCCAAGCAGCGCCTAAGCACTTGGCTTAACCGAATTCTGAAGCTTTTTCTTGCGAAAATATTCAATTATTTCTTCCTTAGACATTTTGGATAACTGCTCACTCAACTTTAGCCTTTGCTCCCGCATATATTGGACGGAATCAATTTTTTTTTCAATTGTCGTTTTCTGAATATATCCGGATAATTCAAAAAGAACAATGCCTAC
>CAIYJV010000007.1 GCA_903926605.1 uncultured Bacteroidota bacterium | reverse complement strand
TTTGTTGAATTGAGGTTGTCTACAAATTCGCGCCCGTTGTTGTATTCGTGGATCACTTTGTAAGGACCTATTTTTTCTATTATTTCTTTCAGGCCATTTCGTACAATGACATGGTCTTCAATTAAAATAATATTTACGAGTTGTGTTTTCATCGTTACATGCTCATTTATAGGGAAAACTATTTCTGCTTGAGTATATACCGGCACCCTCGCCCTGGCGAAGCGTCTACACTGCAGTCCATATTTGCCATCTGCGCCCGTCGGGATATGTTTTTAAGGCCCGATGCAGCTGGGGAATGTATGGTGTTGGCATAGTCAAATCCTTCGCCGTCATCATATATTTCCAGTTCAAACATCGGTTCGCTTTTCAAAGCAATATAAACATTTTTGGCCTTTGCGTGTTTGATCGAGTTTTGCATCACCTCCTGAAAAATTCTGAAAACCACCAGTTCCTGGTTTTTGTCAAGCCCTGTTTGTTGTGGTTCGGCAGTAAGGTGGATCTGAAACCTTCGCAATTGCCTGATCCGTTCCGTTTCTATTTGTATGGCGCTGATGAGTCCCTGGTTGGCAATATATTCTTTGTTAAGCGAACGACTCAACAGGCGAAGTTGTTGCGTAGCATCGTCCAGATATCCTTCTATCGGCGGAAAAATAGCAGCAAACTCAGGATTGTCCAGTTTTTTATTCTCTATTGTAATGCGCATGGACGTGAGAATATGACCTATGTTGTCGTGCAGTTCCTGCGAGAATTGTACCATCATTTGTTCACTGATCTCCAATTCTACCTTTCTTAGTTCTTTCTCATAACTAAGGTGTGCTTCCGTAAGCTTCATCTGCTGTTTTATACGGTTTTGTGCGCTGGCAATGACGGATATGATCACAATCGCAATAAGAACCAAAATTACAGACGTACTTGCCAGGACAGCCACGACAATATCGGGATCGTTCATCTTGATTTTTCTTTTAGCCGGAACAAATAAAAACCGTAGATCGCAAGACAATACCGCAATATTGCAAGCAGATCGTTTATGGTATAAAGATAGCCGCCCAAGGCCATTTTACCATGTGTCTCGAAGTAGTGGAACATGCTGAACAACGGTATGATAGGGCCAAAATACAAGATCATACTGGCGCAAAGCCAAAAGTAGGGTTGCTTCAGTGGCTTTTCGATCTTGCCAGATATGCTCATGATCACATAAAGAGATGCAATAGAGAGCAAGAAACAACTAAAAAGGAAAGTATATACAGCAAAATTCCCCAGGCCACCGTAGATAATTGTCATTAACCAGATACTAATGAAGATCGCAATACTACTGAGAATGATTTTTCGGGCGATCTGGTTTTTTACTGTTCCTAAAATTGAAAACAAAAGCAAACAACATTCTATTAGTATCTGGAAATTATAAATGCCACCATTGTTGATGCCGCGATAGTTTAACACAAGCCCTGTGATCTCTAATACCGACGCAATGGACAGTTGAATGCTGAAAAAAACAAAAGGAAGTGTAAGTTTTTTTATGAATGTAATGCTGTAAATGGCTGAAATCAATAGGATCGCGGCCATCAGATAAGTAATAATTTCTAAAAAGAATTTCATGAGTCCTGCGTTAAATGATTCAGGTCTGTGGCTACAGACCTGAATCATAAGTTTTTTATGTCACTTCTTGAAATCAATAGCTGCTGGGGTGTACGGGCGCAACTCCGGGTGGGGACATTGGCGGCGCCGTATACAGAATCAGATCATTGCAACGAAGAGGGCATAGTCCGCCAAGGTCGGCAGCGATAGAATTGTCGGACGATATAGTAGATGGATTGTCACTGGACAAAGCTATTCCGTGACGATAGTTGGTGTATCCGCTCGCATAGTTTACCTCTGCTATACTGGAGAAGTAAATGGTGTTTGCATTCGGGAAAAACAAATTGATCTCATCAAACGTCAATACAGATTCTTCTGCATCCATTTGTGCTTTTGTATAGTCAAATTGCAGGGCTCGTACATTGGGCTTTAGTGGATCACCGTATTGGTTTACCGTAATATTGCCCGCACCCTTGTAATTTGCCACATATCCCGCAGCGGTGTTAGAATAGGTGCTGGCGTTAAAGTTGCCATTGGCATCCAGCAGATAAACCGTAGTGTTGGCGGGAATGGGGTAGGAGATAAGGAACTGAAAATCATTAGAGTTAGGTGTGTTCTCAACCGCTACATCCGGCAGGAAAATCAACACTATCCTGAAGTTGGCATCAAGTCCGTATAGTATTCGCAGTACATTGAAATAATGTAGTGTGGGTGGCTGCGTGAGTCCATTTGCCAAAGCGTTGATGTTCGCAGCGCTGGACGACTGATTGACATAGTTGCTGAAAGGTGCGTTTTGCTTGGGTGCGAATATGCTGGAAAACAGCCTTGCTTTTGTCTTGTATGCCAAACCGGTGAGCGCATGCATTTGTGCGCTGATGGTTACTTTGTTGGATTGCGCGAAAGTAACACTGATGCAAAATACGGAGGTCAGTAGGAGTGTGATGGTTTTTTTCATAGTTTAATATTTAGCATTACAAAGATAAAATTGTTTGTTAAGTTGTTTATTAATTTTGAGGGTGAGTATTCGCTGCTTCAAGAGGGGATTAATCCCGTATATCAGGTCGTGATTATTGCATAGCTATCTTGTGTTTTCGCGTACTTGCAGCTTTGAAAAATGGGAGGGAAGGAAAATTAACAGTCTGATAATTATTTATATATCTAAAAAGTGCGCATGATAAAATCTGCCGCAAATTTCAGAATGTTTGCAATCTAAGTGCACGAATACTATTTGCCAATACCTACTATCAACGAAGGTTTCATGCGTGCGGCAATACGCTTACCCAACCGGATAAAAGGAAGTTCCAGCCCATAATATAACAGTACCGAAGCGCCGATACAGGCTACCAAACTCATAAATCCTTCCAAAGCCAGAAGTCGTCTGGGGCCAAGTCCTCGTATATAGGGCAAAATGAGTCTGTGTATCATCGCAATGATACTTGGATGTACCAAATACAGGCTGTAGGAAATTTTACCAAGAAACACCAAAATTTTTGCGTTAAGTATTCGTTGTATATTTTGATAATAGATTATGCTTACCAAAAAAATGCCCGATGCCAGACCAGAAAATGAGAAATCCTCCCATCCCATAAAGTTTACCACACTGGTGTAAGGAGTAGGGAAATGCACAAGTTGGCCGTAATAGCGATAGGAAAAAAGTACGAATGCTAGTCCAATAAATAAGAACCGGTAGCGAAACCACCTGCTCTTCATGATTTCTGTCCTGTTGTTGATCTTAGGATAATAGGAGCATATCAAAATGCCCAACAAAAAGTGTTCTGAAAAAAAGAAGTTTTTGCCAATAATAACAATAAAAACAATCAGTAAATATTGAATGAGTCTGACATCTTTAATAGCTAGAACAAGGAAGAATGGGAAAATAAACGACGCAATCATTTCGATAGTAAGCGTCCAGCCCGCACCATAAAAATTGTTATTGAAACGGAAAAGCAATATTTCCTCATACACATGACTGGCATTTTTTACAAACGTCTCGTTGAATTGATTCCAGGTGAATATATTGTTTATCAAAAAAATAGCAACAACGGCAAGTAAAACTGCTGCAATATAGCCGGGCCATAACCGAAACACCCTGCTTACAAAAAATTTTTTAATGTCAAGGGGTTTGCCGAGTATCAGGTATTTATAAGACAACACAAAACCACTAAGCACAAAGAAAAAGGAAACGGCATCGCGGCCATTGATAAAAATGCTGATGTATGTATTAGTGCTTGTACCTATGAACGTCTGTTCAAAGAAGTGCATGGCAAAAACCATAAAAGACGCAATGCCCCTTGCAGAGTCAAGAAAGCGTAAATGGTTTTCTTCCGTCTTGAATAAATTTGGGTCCATATCAAGGTCGGTAAAAATAGGGTATTTATTTTGATGTTTTCCCGATTGATATTGGTGTTTAATTCAAAAAAATGATTAAAATATTATTATTTAGTTAAATATGCGCAATTGTAGTGCGCATATTTCAGGAAATGGGTTGCAATTGCAACAGCCAGTGTTTGTCGCATTGCGCCACTCATTTGGCAACTGTACCAATGTGGCGTTCGCTATGGTAGGAAGAACGCACCAGCGGTCCGCTCTCTACATAATTGATACCCATTTTTAGCCCTTCTTCCTTATAGAAACTAAATTCGTCGGGATGCACAAATCGCACTACGGGTAGGTGCTTGGGCGTGGGTTGCAGGTATTGTCCCAAGGTCACGACGTCGCAGCCGTTGTCAGCCAGATGCTGCAGGGTAGCCAAAACTTCTTCCTTTTCTTCACCCAGTCCCAGCATTACGCCACTTTTTGTGCGCATGCCGCCGTCTTTCAGTCGCCTGATCACCTCCAGGCTCCGGTGATATTTTGCTTGTATACGCACCATTCGCGTCAGCCGCTCCACGGTTTCCATATTATGAGACACTACCTCAGGTGCGGCATCAATAATCAGTTGCAGATTCTGCCATTCACCCTTAAAATCGGGGATCAGCGTTTCCAGTGTGGTGCCGGGGTTCAACGCCCGCACTGCTTTTATGGTATTGTACCAGATAGTGGCACCACCGTCTTTCATGTCGTCGCGGTCTACCGATGTGATCACAGCGTGCTTCACCTTCATCAGGTTTATGGCCTCCGCAACCCTTTGGGGCTCATCCCAGTCGGCAGGCTCCGGGCGGCCGGTAGCCACCGCACAAAAACCGCACGAACGGGTGCAGATGTTGCCGAGAATCATAAAGGTGGCAGTTCCTTCGCCCCAGCATTCACCCATATTCGGACAACTGCCGCTTTCGCAGATCGTGTGCAGTTTGTTGTCTGTCACCAGGTTACGTACATTCCTGTAGTTTTCGCCCAAGGGTAGTTTTACCTTTAGCCAATCGGGCTTTTTCATTCTTTCTGGTGTGGCAGCCTGTTCTGTATTCGTTCCGCAAGACATAATGGGTGCAATTTAGAGAAAATAGGGTTTACATACTTTTTCTGCTTGCGATCGGCGTATCAATGGTATTGATATTTGCTACTATTTTGATTTAGGGCAGGATATGGGTTTTGTTTGCTGAAACTTTCATAGCCTATCCATCAGCATGGGCTGAAGCCTTTATTTCCGGCAATGGGCAGTCACGGCCCGATTCCGTTTTTGGGCATCGGTTTTTTTGGTAAAATAAAGATGCGTAATGTGTTATGTTTTAATTTTTTTGCAGGTCAGTAGCCATACTTATCCTGCCATAAACGCCGCAAAAATTCTTTCATTTTTGTTTCAGATGGGTTTTGGCCGGGGTCATAAATACGCATACCGGAGATTGCATCGGGTAGGAATTCCTGTGCCACAAAGTTGCCTTCAAAACTATGTGCATACTGGTAATTCTTGCCGTAATCCAGCTTTTTCATTAATCCGGTAGGCGCATTGCGCAGGTGCAGCGGTACGGGCAGGTCGCCTGTTTTGCTCACCATTTGCTGTGCCTTGCCGATCGCCTCGTATGCAGCATTGCTTTTTGCCGAACAAGCCAGATAGATAGCTGTTTGCGACAAGGTGATCCTGCATTCGGGATATCCAATCATCTCCACGGCCTGAAAACAACTGGTGGCCAGTAGCAGTGCATTGGGATTGGCATTGCCTATGTCTTCGCTGGCCAGAATCACCATTCGTCTAGCAATAAATCTGGGTTCCTCACCGCCTTCTACCATCCGGGCCAACCAATATACAGCTGCGTTGGGATCACTGCCGCGTATAGACTTTATGAAAGCCGAAATAATATCGTAGTGCTGTTCGCCGGTCTTGTCGTACAATGCCATTTTGCGTTGCACGATGTCTTGCACCAGCGCGTCTGTGATCTCATTTTCGTCGTCGTTCAGCGAATCCGCCACTAATTCAAGCAGATTCAGCAATCTGCGCGCATCGCCGCCACTCAGTTGCAGTAACGCATCCCATTCTGCAACCCGCAGGTTTTTCGCCCGCAACCATTCGTCTTTCTGCATGGCGTGAGCAACCAGCGCTTTCAGGTCGTTTTCGCTCAGCGCCCGCAGCACATATACTTGACAGCGGCTTAGCAATGCCGAGATCACCTCGAACGATGGATTTTCTGTAGTGGCGCCTATCAGCGTCACTATGCCTTTTTCCACAGCACCCAGCAGGCTGTCCTGCTGCGACTTGTTGAATCGATGGATCTCGTCTATAAAAAGCACGGCATGTCCGCTTTTGCGCGATAGTTCTATTATATTTCGCACGTCTTTTACACCACTGTCTATTGCAGAAAGTGCAAAAAACGGCAGGTTCAGCGAGCCGGCTATGATCTGTGCCAATGTTGTTTTACCTACACCGGGCGGTCCCCAGAATATTACAGAATGGCCCTTACCATTGCGAATCATCTGTTCCAGTACTTTGCCGGGGCCCACAAGATGTTCCTGTCCGAAAAATTCTGAGAGATTTTGGGGTCTTACTCTTTCTGCCAGCGGTATGTGCTTGTTCATTGTTCTTTGAATTGCCGGTCAGGATGACTCACCGAATTTTTGCAGCAAATTATTAAATGCCTAATTTAGCCTCATGTTCCACAAACTTCTTACAATATTCTGTGTTTTTCTGTCTTTGGGTGTCAGCGCGCAAAAAAAAGACGCGGGGCAAACCATAAAAGCACCGGAACCACCCAAGATAGACTATACCCAAATAGGCGCACCCATGCCTACGCTTGAACTGCTCATGCTGGATACCGTAGACAAAGAAGTAGTGCGCGACGGCAACTGGTGGTTCAGAATGTGGCACAAAACCAAGACAACCGAGAAAACAAACAAGGTGGTCGGAAAGGATTTTGATTCGGACGCCAACCTGCTGGTCATGCTGTTCAACCCCAATTGCGGCCATTGTATAGAACAGACCGATGTAATGAAAAAGAATATGGACTTGTTTAAAAAAAGCAGACTGGTAATGGTGGCCAATGTGAAAATGAAGGATTACCTGCCCGATTTTGTGAAACAGCGCGAGACCAAAAAATACCCTAAGATCACAGTGGGGATAGATAATTCGAATTTTGTAAACGAGACTTTTTTATACCGTAGTCTTCCGCAGATAAACGTGTATAGCCCCAGCCGGAAGCTGCTAAAAGTATACAATGGCGACGTAGCCATAGATAGCCTGAAGCCCTACATACAATAAGAAAAGCGATATTTCAGCCAGGATAAAGGAATGTTAAACCTTTGCCCAAAAAAATTGTCGTTAAACCCGGATTGACCCGTTGTGTCATAAATTAAAAATCAGCCAAAAATGCCTGAAACCGGGGAAGTTAGCGATCATCAGCTTGTAGCGTCGTTCAAAGTCGAGTTGCAACGGGATGTTTCTTTTACCAGGATCGTGTCCCGGTATCAGGAACGTCTTTACTGGCACATTCGCCGCATGGTGGTGGAGCACGAAGACACGAACGATATCCTGCAAAATGTATTTATCAAGGTTTGGAAAAATCTGGATGGCTTCAGGGAAGAATCAAATCTCTATACCTGGATGTATCGGATCGCGACCAATGAAACACTAACCTGGATTGAGCAAAAAAAGCGTCGGTCGTCGGTTTCACTTACCGGTGCCGAAGATTTTTTTTCGGAGCGACTGGTGGCCCAGAAAGGGTATGACGCAAACAAAATAGAGTGGAAGTTGCAGAAAGCCATGCAGTCGTTACCGGAAAAGCAAAAACTGGTTTTCAACCTCCGGTATTATGACGAAATGCCGTATGAGGAAATGGCGGGGATGCTGGGTACATCTGTGGGGGCCTTAAAGGCTTCTTATCACCATGCAGTAAAAAAGGTAGAAGAATTTTTGAAAGAGAAGTAGTAATTAAACTTTTTTAACGGATAAATGTCTTAATAGTGCTATGAGAAAGGGGTATGAGACTGATGACAGCAAAGATAAACCGGAGGGTGTACCCAATGGTGAACCGCTGAACACACCTTTTGATATTCCGGCAGACTACTTTTTAGAAGCTCCCGGAACGATGCTGGAATTGGTTAAAAATATAGACCAGGACAATATTGGTTGGGATGCTGTGCGGGATATGCCATACGAGGTGCCAGAAGGATACTTCCACAGTTTCCCTCATCTTATATCAAATATTGTGGCTGGTGGGTTCGTAGGTGAACAATCCACTATGCAGGTTCCTCTCGGATACTTCAAATCTCTGCCGCAACAGATGTTGGCCACGGCTAAGGCAGCTGACCAAAAGCAATCTAAGTCTATCTCATTCTTTACAATGCTGCGTGCCAGAAGCCTGTCGGTTGCAGCCGCCGCTATTCTGGTTTTGGCTGTAGGTTTTGGGATCATAGCCACTTTATGGCACGGCCAGCACATAGAAAATAACAAAATGCTGCCAGGTGTGACGCGCAGTGAAATTTCGGATTTTGTACAACAATACTATACGGATGCCGAGGCAGATGTAGCCTTAAACAGCAAGCAACTTGCCCTAATGAAGTTTGAGAATAACGATATTATTCAATACCTGAATGAAACAGGTTGGGACGGAACGGAATAGTGTGGAGGCATAAATAGTTTTTTTTAATTTTACAGTGCATATATGAACCGTTTTCTGACGATAATGATATTGATTTTCCTTCAATTGCCCACGGTAATGGCGCAGCATGAGGGAAAGAAAAAGGACAAGATCGAGAAGATCCATGCCGCAAAATTGGCGTACATCACCGACAGATTGCATCTTTCTGAATCACAGGTGGTAAATTTTATTCCGGTGTACAATGACTACGAAAATGCGATCAAGGATACTCGGCACTATTTTATGGAGAAGACCAAGGTGCCTAATCCGGAATCGGCTGATGACTCTACGGTGAAGGTAATGATTGACGATAATCTTGACTATCAGGAACGGGTAATAGGTATCAAACGGAGATATAACGAACAGTTTTTAAAGGTGATGGCGCCCCAGCAACTGAAAGAACTGCCTGCCGCAGAAAGGGAGTTTAAGAAAATGCTGATACATGAAATGGAAATGCGCAGGATGGGCAGCGACGATCATCACGGTCCTGGCCCTGGGTGGGGCAGACCCGGCAGACGATTCTGATCACTGCAGTTGCGCAACCGGGGTTTTCACATCGTGGTAGAATAAAAATCGCCAGTTTCCTTTTCGGCCTTCCGCCGCAAATCGTTCCCGCACAGCTAATGCTTTTTTGCCATCGTAGTCATATTTTGCCACGTACCTTATTTGCATTTGTTTTAGCTGTGGTGCTTCATCGCCTCCGAAAAAATAGGTTTCACCCCCATCATTAATGATCCAGACTATGTGCCCCGGACAGTGCCCGCCCGTGTGTACAAACCTGATGTGTGCGTCTATTTCACCCTCCTGTCCGTCAAGCCATTGTATCGTAATTACCTTTAGTGCTTCTTCAATGTCCTTGGTAAAATAGGAAGGGTAGCCTTTTTCCAACGCATACTCCACTTCCGGCCTGTACAGATAATAGGTGGCATTGGGAAAGGTAGGCAGAACCATGCCATTGTCGCCACAAAAAGTCATTCCACCGCAATGGTCTTTATGGAGGTGGGACTGCAACACCTTTGTCACCGCCGCGGGCTCGTAGCCCGCATCCAGAATGTTCTGATGTATTTGCAACATCCCGTCGGCATTTTTGAATCCCAGTCCTGTATCCAGTACGATCAGGTCGTCGCCCGTCACGAGCAAAAAGGGCTGCACTTCTATGTGCAAGGAGCCTGAGGCCCTGTCATTAAGGTTTTCTTTTGCAGAATTGAACGGAACCAGCACTTTGTCGTGCCCCACCGTGAATTCGCCTTCAGATAATGGAAAAACGCTGGCCATAAAACTACCTTAACAAGACCTGACGGTCTATATCCAATCGTAACAAAATAAAAATAAGTGCGCTGAATGATATCAGCGACGACCCTCCATAACTAAGGAAGGGCAGGGTAATGCCAATAACAGGGGCCAGACCTATGGTCATAGAAATATTGATCGCGAAATGGAAAAACAGGATCGAGGCCACGCAATAGGCATAAACCCTCGAAAAAGAAGATCGCTGCCGTTCGGCCACGAAAACAATTCTTAACAGAAGCGAAAGGTAAACCAACACCAGAAACAGACTGCCCACGAAGCCGAATTGCTCGCCAATTGCGCAAAATATAAAATCTGTATTCTGTTCGGGCACAAACTGATTCTTGGTGGATGTACCGTTCAGGTAACCCTTGCCATACATACCCCCCGAACCTATAGCGATTTTAGATTGCAGCACATTGTATTCCGAACTATTTACTTTCTTTTCGTCGCTGCCACCCTCTTTGTCATACTCGTCGGGAACATCCTTGCCGATCATAGAGTAGATACGGTCTATCTGGTGTTTTTGCAATACGTGTTTAAAAGCAAAAGGCACAGCAAACTGTGAGAATCCGATACAAATACCCCAGGAAAAAATTAAGACTAAAATAGCCAGTAAGTTACGCCTGAGTGTAAACCGCATGAGGAAAGCAATGAGCACAGCCAGAACCGTGAGTATGATAAAAATGGTTTTGCGCTCTATGAGTAGTGTGCCGATAACCAGTGCAATGGCCGAAAAGCCGATAATAAGTATTGCGTTGGGCAATCCTTCCCTGTAAAGGACCAGTATGAAGCAAAAATACACCAGCGCAAGTCCGGTCTCTTTTTGTAAAATGATGAATACAGATGGCAATAATGCGATACATACAGCAATGATCCGGTTTCTGAACTTTTTAAAATTGATCTCGGGTAGCGAAATAAATTTTGCGATGGCCATTGCCGTAAATATTTTGCAGACTTCACCCGGTTGAAACCGAATGGAACCATAGCCTATCCAGGACCGCGATCCCTTCACATCCACACCTATGAAAATAGTAAGTATGAGGACTGCTATCCCTGAACTATACAACAGGAACGCAAACGAAGAAAACACCTTACTATCAGTGAACATGATAAATAATCCCAGCAGAATAGAATAGCCAAACCATGTGAACTGCCTGGCATAGCTCTTGTTCATCATGAAAATGGTGGTATCAGTAGTGCGGTGCTCCACAGAAAAGACTGCGCACAAGCCAATTGCCACCAATGTGAGGTAGAGGAACAGAATGATCCAGTCCAGCTTATTAAATATCGTTCTTCTTTGAGTGCTCATTTTGGTTTACCCTATTTAGTGCCTGAACCTGTTGTCGAATAATCTTTTGATTATAAGTGAATCGTTGGCCCTGGCGGTACTGTCTGCAACGCGTTTTCGCTCCTGCCTGTTGTGGAAGCTTACTGCGTCATGAAGCCTTGATACGGAGTCTATAGAATACACATAGCGGTTTATGAGGTGGGCATCCACCATTTTTTGTTCCATGGGTTTGCGCTTCTCAGAGATCGTATCATGCAAGTACTTTTCTATCAGCAAACTGGCTATTGGCGCAGCCCATGTGGCTCCGAATCCTGCGTTCTCAATTGCTACAGCAATTGCTATTTTGGGGTTTTCCCTTGGGGCAAATGCCACGAACATGGAGTGGTTCTGCATTTTTATGACTTCCCCATTCACGATTGCTTTGTTTTCTGCCGTACCGGTTTTGGCACAAATGGTTACGCCATCCAGTTTGGCGCCGGCAGCCGTTCCACTTTCTACCACGTCCTGCATCGCGTCCTGTACTATATCAAACACCGGCTCGGGTACATTGGTCACCGTTTTTTTCTGGTACCTTGAGAGCGCCTGATCGAACGGGTTTTTGCCTATCGCCTTCACAAAGTGCGGCGGATAGTACCAGCCACGGTTGGCGATCATACACATACTGTTTGCCATTTGCAGCGGCGTAAGCGCCAATTCACCCTGTCCCATACCTACGAAAACGACGGTACACGAGTTCCAGGTGTTGTTGTACCTGTGGTTGTAATAAGCAGAGTCGGGCAGTAAACCCTTTCCTTCAAATGGCAGGTCCAGTCCGGTGGGGTGGCCGTACCCGAACGAATAAAAGTAGTCGTGCCACGACTGCAGGCCTGCCTTCACATCGTTAAATCGCTCGTTGTCAATTCCGAGGCGGAAGATATGGCAGAAATAGGCATTGCAGGAGTGGGCGAGCGCTACTCTGAAATTGGCGGCATGGCCGGCGTCATGGTGTTCGCACGCAATGGGTCGGCTACAGTTGTAATAGGTGCCCCGGCAGTTGAACCCGAACTCCGACGTGATGGCAGAGGTCGCCATGGCAAACAACCCGGTCATCGGTTTTATGGTGGAGCCCGGCTGGTAGGTTGCCTGTATGGCTCTGTTGAACAAGGGGCGTGTAGCATCTCTGTACAACATGGCATAGTTCCTGGCGCGTTCACGGCCCCGCAACAGGTTTGGGTCGTAAGAGGGGCTGCTTACCATGGTCAGTATGCCGCCTGTCTTAGGGTCAATGGCCACCACGCTGCCGATCTTGTTCAGCATTAGTTTTTCAGCATAAGCCTGCAATTCGGCATCCATATACAGGTCCAGCTGCTTGCCGGAAATTTCCTGACTGTCCAGCGATCCGCCCTTGTAGGGGTCACGCGGCCGGTTAAATTTGTCCCGCTCCAGATAGTGCACACCGCGCTGGCCTCTCAATTCCTCTTCATATTGAAATTCGAGTCCCGACAACCCGGCATAGTCGCCCTGCCGGTAGGATGCGTAGCGTGGTTTTTTCAGCATCTCCGGCGATACCTCACCAATGTATCCCAGCACTATGCCCGCACAGGCATTCTCGTACTCCCTGATGTTTCTTTCCACCAACTCGAAGCCCGGAAAAAGGTAAGTGTTCTCCTGAAAACGGGCGGTCTGTGCCTGGCTCAACTGTTCTATGAACGGACTTTGCCGTACATCAATATTGCGCTCCCGAACCCTTCTCATGATATCGATATAGGTTTCTTTTCCTATTTCCAGAGCCTGACAAAGCTGGGCGGTATCGAGGTTTTTAGGTACGTTGTGCGGCGTGATCATAAGGTCATACACAACGGTGTTCGACAACATGACTTTCCCTCTGCGGTCGCAGATAACACCCCTGGGCGGGTACACCACTTTTTTGTAAATGGCTATATCGTTGGCAAGGATCTTGTATTTTGGTTCAAAGTTCTGCAGGAAAAAAAGTCGCAGCAAAATTATAGACGCCACGCCTATAAAGAGTATGATAATAACAAACTGACGCGGTTTTTCCGCAGTGGCCATAAATAGAAATGAATTAAACGGGGGTTTCCAACGGCAAAAATAGACAATTGACAGGTAGAAGCGAGGTAAACTTCGGCCTATTTTAAAGGGTTATGAACATACCATGTGTGTAAATTTGTTTTGGCAGTTCCCACATAGTTATTTACTTTTGCGCTCCTTTTACAAGGTAAAGCAGTCCGATTGTGTAACGGCAGCACAACAGATTTTGGTTCTGTCAGTCCTGGTTCGAATCCAGGTCGGACTACATTACTACCGAGGAGATGATTTTCAACAGAATCATCTCCTTTTTTATTTTCTGAAACCATTGACAGAAGCGGGATTGCGGCGAAAACACCATTTACTTTATTGGTTAGAACTGTGTTGTTTTCCTTTTTATACATTATTCCCT
>CAIYJV010000006.1 GCA_903926605.1 uncultured Bacteroidota bacterium | reverse complement strand
TCACGGCATTGGTGGGAGCCTGTATGGTATTGCCAGGTGTGCTGGTAGAACTGCATTTTCAGCAGGATACTTGGTTGCGCAGGCATCTCTTTACCCTTATCACCACCTGCATTTTTGCGCCTGTGGAGTTATACCTCATTTTTACCATCTCGCTGCGTTCAGTGGCTTCTATCAGTCATCTGGTGGGTATTGATCAGACAGACAAGGATCATATTTTTAACGGGGTCTTTTCAATCGTAAATATTTTGTCGCGTACCGCACTCGAGATCGCCGAGCCGGAGATGCTATTGTTCGGCATTAACCCGTTTAAGCGTATTTCGAAAAAGAATTTGCTTTTGCTCGGTATCATCTACAAACTCAAGGTTACAGTGACCAACAAAGTGATATTATTGGTGCTGCTTTATTTTTTTGGGCACAGGATAGCCGGTGTGCCCATTATGTTCGAAGCCAATGTGGTAGAAATGTTCTGGAGTGCGTTTGTGATACACCGCGTGCTGCGGGAAGCCCGCCTGCGCCTGTGCGGCTTTGTGATAGCCAACAGGATAACCGATGATCTCCGAAGTAACGGACTGATGGATGAACTGTCTGACGCGGCGCGAATGAGCTGTTTGAGGGCCATAGGCAATACGGTAGTGCTTACCAGGAACTACCACCCCAATATGGTGATCCTTTTACTGGAGTTTTATGAAATATTCAATATTCAGGACCCGCAAAATCTGGATGACTGGGACCTTTTCGTAGCAGGGTTAAGCGATCTGAAAGAGCATGAACTGAATTTTGTGCTGGACCTGCTTACTGTTGCTGCCGCCTTTGATGGCAAAATTTCAGACCTCGAGGCCCACCACCTGGGCGAGGCTTATGGGGTGCATACCACAGTGTATACACAGCGCCTCTTCAAGCTTAAAAGTGCACTGGTATCGGGTAGCCTGGACGAGGCATACACACTTTGTACATTGGATTTTGTAGCCGGGTAAATCTACCCCAGCGCTTAGAAAAGATCAGATAGAGTCGGACAGCCCTGGGACGGCCAAATCACACTCGGCATCCGACGGGAATTCTGGTTTCACTGCTGTATGTTGAATCCTAAGAAAAAAAATTATCTATTGTTGTTTTTTTGACAAAAAAAATAATGTAATTTCATTAAATTATTTTTCGGACAAACTGCATAGAATCTATTTTTTGATGTGCATAAGTGTTTGATCGGTAACAATAAGCTGTGTACGGGTTATCATGATTGTTTGAATATTGATAGGTTACTTTTTTTTAGATCATAAACAAAACACCGATGGAGCAACTTTCGAATAGCGACCTGATTCTGGATTCACTAAAGGCCGGGAAAACCAAGGATGAGATCAAGGGCGAGCTTCTGGAAAGGGGCGTGGAGGAGCGATATGCCGGTGACCTGATTAAGGAAGTTACAAAACTCTATCGCTCTAAGCGGCTTTCGCAAGGCATCATGCTCATCACCGCCGGCGCTTCATTTTGCTTTATCAGTTGTGTATCCTCACTTGTTTTCTTTTCTCAGGGAGCATTTACCTGGACACTCTACGGGTGCACCACAGTAGGGATCGGAATTGCGTTTGTTGGGTTTACGAAGGTGTTTTGACTTGGTGAGCGACTTCAATGCCTTACCACGGCAAAGGTTGTAAAACGCTTGCCGAACCTGTTACTTTTCTCCGAATTTAACAAAACGGCCAACGGATGTTTCTGTCTTGCTGACAGCCCTGATATAATAAGTGCCGTCTGTAAGGCCGGGTGGCAACCCGACGCAGGCATGAGTATAACCTGCAATTCGTGTTGCGGTGTTATTTTGAACGGTCAGAACTATCCTACCCATCGCATCTGTGATCTCAAAATAGCTGATTTCGGTATCGCCAGCCCAACGCACAGTTATACTATTATTTGCTGGAACAGGGTAGATGCACAATGACCTTTTCGGGTCGGCAAAATCCATCACCCGCAGCAAAGAATCTTTTATCTTCACTAAAAACATGTCGTCATATCCTGCTGCCGACCCGCCGCCCGACGTGATCGTATTATCTCCAAAAACCATAGTTGCACTTCTAAACCTGCCGGCTATAAAAACGTTGCCGGAATAATCTATTGCTAAACTGGTTAACGGATCATGTGATACAATAAATCCATGATCGACGGTAGTATAACCAGAACCTCCGTTAGTCTGCATCCATTCCATACCACCTGTGGAATTAAACTTCATCGTGAGTGTATTCTCATATCCGGGTGCACAATTAGAAAGTGAATGTCCACCGAAATTAAAATAAGACCAAGCAATATAGCCACCCACAAAAACATCATCCATAGAATTTGTAGCTACTGAATTTAAAGTAGCAAGTGTGTCCGAAACGCCCCATAAAAATGCACCTGTCGAATCTATTTTTACTAGAAAAAAGGCCCCGATTGCATAATTGCCAAATGGACCGTAAAGTGTCAGACTATCAAAAGAAACGGATTGAAATGAAGGGACCGAAAAATCCCCGACAATATAAAATAAACATCGCCAGCGAGGCCTGTGGCCAAGGATGTCGCAGCACAATCCCCTGAGTTGGCTGAAGTCTTCGCCCATCGCGGATTCCCGGACGTATCATATTTTGCAATAAAAAAATTCTCAATACCTGTTGCGGACAATGTAGTTGCGCCAAAACTAATGGAAGGGCTTGTATATCCGCCCGCCACATACACACCGCCCTTATTGTCCACAACAACAGAATTAGCAAATTCATCAAGCGTCCCACCGGCGCTTCTGGCCCAAAGGAGATTGCCCGATGAATCGTATTTCATCAAAAAAAGATCTGCTTTATACGGGTTACTTTGATTGTTAAGAATTGTAGAATCTATTATGAACACAGAATCGGTGAAAACACCCGTGACGTAAACGTTTGCGAACGAATCTACAGCCAAACTGTGTCCTTCGCCGCCGTTACACGTTTTAGCCCATTGCAAAATACCATCCACATTGAATTTAAGGATCATAAAACCTGCAACAGAAAACGTGTCACCTTGAATGAAGAGTCCGGAACAATGACCAGTAACGTAACTATTACCAAAGCGGTCAGCCGCTACTGAAAAAACAGAACATTGGCTGTGCGCAGAGTTCATTTGCCAAACAGGTTCCCTGCAGCGCCATACTTGTACAAAAAAAGATCGTTGGATCCCAAACCAGTACAATTGTAGCAATCACTTGCCACAATTGCATTTCCGTTTGGATCAGCGGCCACAAAGCACGTGCTGGACTGGCTGATCCACCCCGCGCCAAAACTTTTTGCCCATTGGTAATGCTGTGCCGATACTGATGAAAAGAAACAGCAAAAGCAAAACATTACAGACAACCACCGGTATACTTTCATGTTGCTGGGTTTAAATATTACACAACATAAATATAATACAATTATTCGAAATAGAGCAAACTCCCTTTTTACTATTGAAAGGATGTGAAATTGTAAAAACCTTCAACAGTTTGGGCATGATATCGGTAGGCAATTCCATTGTTGGGCTCAGCAATACCAGAATGGAAGCAAAGTGAACACAATCAGTCCTCGAATCATTTCAGCACGAGGAAGGAATTTCGAATAAACTTACTGTGCCGAATGGCGATAACGGTAAGCATATTTAAAGCGGTGGATCGCAATTTGGTCGCAGATTATCCGCAGTTTGTCGCAACGGGATTTTTGGGTTCGCTTTTTTGCGCAATTTTCCGTCAATCTGCGTTCAATGAGGTATCTGTTCACTGTTTCTCTTTGCTTGTTGTTTCTCCATTATGCCCCTGCGCAGATCATTAAAAAGAAACAGCAGCAACCTTCCGGTTTTTTGGAGAAGATCAAGATCAATGATCTGTTTACCAGTGTACCACTTGATTCTGTTTACAATACCTTCAGTCGCAGGTATGGTATGCAGGTGAACTATGACACCGATTATTGCCGTACTATTCTATTCTCGTACTGGTATTCCGGTACTGTAGCTACCAGAGCACTGGAGATCACAACTCGCGGAAACGATCTATACTACCGGGTTGATAGTGCCACTCAGAATATTTATGTTAAGACCAGACATTATCACCATCTGAAACACAAGGTGCTGCCCATCCATTCCACCGGACCAGTGCCAGCCGCGTTGAAAACTGTCAATAAGGATTATTCTATCAGAGGACACATTGTAGATGATTCTACAGGCGAGATGCTGGCCGGTGCGCTCATCTCGGTAAAAAATTCTACCGCCGGCACGACTTCCCGCGACGACGGTTCCTATGTTTTGGAGCATGTGCAAAGTGATACTGCCAAAATATCCGTCACTTATTTAGGGTATAATTCGGTTGATGTGGTGGTGACTCCTGAAACTGACAAAACAGACTTCCCGATTGGACTTACCCATGTAGAGCATGAACTAAGCGAATTTCAGGTGACCGCCAACAGGGCTGACATCATGAATTTGGAGGCAAGCAGCGTAAGTGCCATAAAACTGACACCAGCCAAGCTTGCGGAAATACCAAATGTTGGAGAAAAAGACTTGATGCGTACTTTTCAACTCATGCCCGGGATAAGTGCAGCCAACGAGTCTTCCTCCGGTTTGTATGTTCGTGGGGGTACTCCGGATCAGAACCTTGTGATTTTTGACGGATTTACGGTATATCAGGTAGATCACCTCTACGGTTTTTTTAGTGCTTTCAATGCAAATACAGTAAAAGATGTAGTACTGTATAAAGGCGGTTTCAGTGCCAAGTATGGTGGTCGCCTGTCCAGCGTTACCGACATAACCGGAAAGGAGGGCAGCACCACAAAATTTAATATTGGTGGCGACCTTAGTCTTTTGAGTGTCAACTTGTTTACCGAAATTCCTGTAACAGAAGACCTGTCGGTTGTTGCAGCATTTCGCAGGTCGTGGAACGGACCTATTTACAATTGGATATTCAATTCATTCAACAGGAGCAGTCAAAGCCGACCCTCGGGAGGCGGCCCCGGCGGTGCAGCCGACAACGTAACGAAAGCAAAATCTTATTTTTATGATATTAATACACGAGTTACGTACAAGCCCACGAAGAAAGATGTATTGATCTACAGTTTTTTTAACGGCAAAGATGACTTGAATAATAGTTTTACCATCAACACACCAGCCTTTCTTGCCAGTCTTGGGATTTCGCTCAATTTTGGTACTACCGATGTAACGACCTACGGGAACTCCTGCATGAGTGCGATATGGCAACGCGAGTGGCACCCCAAACTGCATAGTACCACCACTTTAAGTTTTTCCGATTTTTCGAGCAATCGTAACCGTGTGACAAGTGGGGCGTTTGGCCGTGGTGGTAGTGAAGATTCCAGTAAAACCGGCGTGTTTGAAAATAATAACCTGAAGGATTTGTCGTTAAAATCGGAGTTTGATTGGGAGATCAATAGATGGAATCACCTGGGTTTCGGAGTATTTGCTACAGACTACGACATAAGCTATACCTATTCGCACAGTGATACCGATCTACTCGTCAACAACCACAACTCCAGCGTGCTGGCCGGGGGGTATGTACAGGATCAGTTTCTCTTGTTCGACAAACGTCTAACGTTTACGCCTGGCATCCGATACAGCTATTTTGACAAAACCGGGAAAACCTATTGGGAACCCCGTTCGGAGGCGATATACAGAGTGAATTCCCGACTTTCTTTAAAAGCGGCTTACGGTCAGTTCTACCAGTTTGCCAACCGGATAACCCGGGACGATATTTCTGCAGGCAGCAGTACTTTTTGGGTCTTGTCTGATGGCAAGACAGTTCCGGTAAGTCAGTCGGTACACTATATATCCGGCATCAGTTACGAGCTGCCAACCTATCTTTTCAGCATAGAAGCATATCGCAAAAACCTGAGCAATATTTCTTTATACACCGAAACCACCACTGCAACGACGTCTACCATAAATTATAACCAGAATTTTTATTCGGGCAAGGGAATTTCCAAAGGCATTGAATTCACAGCACAAAAAAAGTTAGGACGTTTTACGGGGTGGGTCAGTTATACGCTTTCTCAAACAAATTATTTGTTCCAGGCTTATTCCAATTCCTACTTCCCGGCCGACCAGGACGTACGCAACGAGTTTAAAATCGTATCTATGTATAAATATAAACATTGGGATTTTGCCGCCACCTGGATCTATGCCAGCGGTAAGCCTTATACAGCACCCGGAGGTAGCTACAGTATCACGTTGCTGGATGGCACCTCGCAGAACTATGTCTCTGCCACGTCCAAGAACAGCCTGCGACTTCCCGATTACCACCGCCTGGATGTGGCTGTGAACTACCATTTTTATAATCAGGCGAAAAAAGATGTTGGTTATATTGGATTGTCGCTATTTAACGTTTATGCGCGAGAGAATGTCTGGTATAAGGAATTTACGGTTGTGGACAAGTATGTGGTTGAGACAAATGTAGATTACCTGGGATTCACCCCAAATCTGACCCTGTCATTAAAACTCCGATAGATGAAAAGGTATATTCCTTTATTGTTACTCATTTTTGTTGCCGCCTGTAAGAAAGAGTCTACCACCCCGGCTTATAATTACGAACCGGTCCTGGATGCGTTCCTGAATGCGGGGCAGGTTTTTAGTTTGCAACTCTCGCATCAGCAGTCAGCCAATTCTCAAACATATGAAACGCCGAGTCTGGATTCACTGGACGTGACGGTAGTGGTAAATGATTCTGAATTTTACCCCACATCCAGAGGAAACGGACTTTACACCGATTCGGGTCTGGTTATAAAAAGCGGGCTTAAATACAGTCTGAAATTTACCTATCGTAATACCGGGGTGGCGGCATCTACTTTGATCCCATCGCGGCCAGTAAATTTCGCTGAGACTGATTCGGAGATCGCGGTCGCAAAAATTACATCGTCCGGGTCTGGACCTGGATTCCCGGGGTCAGACGAATCCGTCACGATGAGTTGGGATAATGATGATGGTTCGTACTATGTGATCGTAGTACAAAACCTTGAGCCCTATCCCGAGCGGATAAACCAGACAACAAGCAGTTCGGCCGATTCGTCGAGGGTGTTCCGCAATCAACCGTCAAATTCAGACACCTACTTGCTTTCCGGGCGAAGCTTTACCTATTTCGGGTATCACAGGATTATTTTATTTCACATAAATGCAGATTATGCTTACTTATATCTCAACTCAAATTCAAGTTCAGAAAACCTATCTACGCCTTCTACCGGTATTTCTAATGGCGTTGGTATATTCACCGGTATTAATTCCGATACCTTATACTTGCATGTAAATGTACAATAGACACAAAGTCAGTCCTACGATAATCCGAAAAATTCATGTAAAATGTTGTCAAACCTAAAAGCAAAAAAATGGACCATTCCAGCGATTCACTTTCTCGCCTGGTTGCTGTTCTTTTCTGTTCCCTTTTTTTTCGTGGGTGCCCACCCGGCAATGCCACCGGATTTCAGAACCGATTTTCGGCAACCGCCACTGATGGACCGGACCGCAATATTGTTCCTTTCCTTGTTTACCAACCTGTTGCTTGTCGTTATTTTCTACCTGAATATTGCATTTATTGCGCCTCTTTTTACAAAGAGGGGGAAGTACGGCTTTTACCTTGGGATTCAACTTGGCGTACTGCTGGTATTTTATCTCATCGTACACTCTATTTTTCAGTTGCTCGCATTTCCTGAAATGCCGCGCCCGGTGGGATTTCAATTGTTCAGCTATGTAATTATTGTACTCGGAAGTTTGTGCTACAGCCTCATCAAAAAGCAAATGGAACACGAACGTTTGCAGAAAGAAATCGATACAGAAAGGTTGCAGTCTGAGCTCACATTTCTGCGGTGGCAGATCAGTCCGCATTTCTTTTTCAATGTGCTGAACGGCATGGTTGCACTCGCCCGCAACAGATCGCAAAAGTTGGAGGTTATGTTAATGGACCTGTCTAACCTGATGCGGTATATGCTTTACGAAACCGGCGACCGGCTGATAACCATAGAGCGTGAGATAGAATACCTGCGGAGTTATATTGAGCTTCAGAATATGCGGTTTGGTGCCGACGTAAAAGTAACGTTCGATGCAGTTATTTCGGAAGACACGAATGAGCAGGATCTGATAGAATCCATGCTATTCATTCCGCTGATTGAAAACGCCTATAAGCATGGTATCGGGGGCATTGCCGATCCGGAAATTATCATCAGGATCAGTTTTTTCAAAAATGCTTTTGCGCTGTCTGTAAGAAATAAGTACAAGCCGCGGGAAGTGATTCGGGATGCTGGTCATGAAGTAAAAGGTATCGGTTTGACAAATGTGAAGCGCAGGTTAAATTTGCTTTACCCTAACAAACATTCACTCACATTTGGCACTAGCAATGGTTGGCATAGCAGTAAATTGACGATCATTGTTTCGTGATTATGAACTGCCTTATAGTTGACGACGAGGTACTGGCGCTTGATCTACTGGAAGATTACATTCGTAAAATCCCTTTTCTGCGACTTGTCAGTCGTTGTACGCATGTAGCCGAGGCATTGCAATGTATGCAGTCGAACCCCATTGATCTGGTTTTTTCAGACATACAAATGCATGGGTTAACGGGCATCCAGTTCGTGAAGACATTGCCTGAAAAACCCATGTTCGTTTTTGTAACGGCGTATAGCAACTATGCGGTAGAAAGCTACGAATTGGATATTGTTGACTATATTTTAAAACCTGTAAGTTTCGAACGGTTTATAAAAGCCTGCAACAAAGCACATGTGCGCTACAATGCCAAGATAAAGACCGATATGAGAGAAGACTTTGTTTTTTTTCATGTGGACTACAGTTTGGTAAAGGTTGTGCTCAGCGAGGTGCTCTATGTGGTTGGGGTGAAAGATTATGTCAAAATTTTCATGGTCGGCAAAGAACGTCCGCTGTTGGTGCGGCACAGTATGAAAGGTATTGAAGAAACTTTTCCGGCTGCAAGGTTTTTAAGAATTCATAAG
>CAIYJV010000005.1 GCA_903926605.1 uncultured Bacteroidota bacterium | reverse complement strand
GAATTCGCTCAGGAAGTTTTCCAGCACCGACAGGGTGGGGAGGTCCAGATCGTTCGTCGGTTCATCAAGGATCAGGAAGTTGGGGTTACGGAACAGTATGGAGAGTAGTTGCAGCCTTTTTTTCTCCCCGCCACTCAACTTCGATAGATAAGTGTATTGTTGTTCGGGAGGGAAAAGAAACAGCGTTAAGAATTGAGATGCGCTCATAGTGCTACCGTCTGCAAGCGGAAAATTTTCGGCTATGTTCTTCACGTACTCAATTACGCGCATATCTTCCTTAAACGTCAGCCCCTGCTGAGAGAAATAGCCGAAGACTATGGTGTCACCAATATTAATTTTGCCACTGTCGGCGGGAGTCAGTTCCTGCAACAGTTGCAGGAAAGTACTTTTGCCGGCGCCGTTTTTGCCAATTATGCCCAGCCTTTCACCTTTTTTAAAAGTATAGTCGAAACCACGCAATATGGTTTTGGCGCCAAATGACTTGTACACTTTTTTCATCTCGGCCACTTTGCCGCCAAGCCGGTTCATTTTCATTTGCAATTGTACCTGCAGGTCTTCTACTTTTTGTTTGGCCTTGGTCTCAATTTCGTAGAAGTTATCCTGCCTGCTTTTAGACTTGGTTGTGCGCGCCCTCGGTTGTTTACGCATCCATTCCAGTTCTTTCCGGTACAGGTTTCGGGCTTTATCTATATTAGAAAGCGTATTTTCTATTCTTGCAGCTTTTTTCTCCAGATAGTTCTGGTAATCTCCCCGGTAGGTATAAATTTTTTCCTCATCCAGTTCCCAAATCTCGTCGCATACATCTTCCAGGAAGTAGCGGTCGTGCGTTACCATCAGCAATGTTACTTTTTGCTGGTTCAGGTAGTTTTCCAGCCATTCCACCATTTCTACGTCCAGATGGTTGGTGGGTTCATCCATAATAAGTAGGACATGCTTGTGGTCGAAGCCAATATCTACCAGTGTCTGTGCCAGGGCTACCCGTTTACGTTGTCCACCCGAGAGTGTTTTTACTTTTTGGTCAACATTATGAATGTTCAGTTTTCCGAATATCTGTTTCACCTTGGCTTCAAAGTCCCATGCGCCCAGTTCATCTATACGTGCCAGAACATGGGCCATGGCCTCCATATCCTTGTTTTCGGTATTCAGCAATCTTTCGTACTCGCGCAGTGCCTCGGCCACCGGGTGCCGGTAGTGAAAAATATTGTCAAGCACAGACAATTCTTCGGCAAAAACCGGCTCCTGCTCAAAAAGTGCTACCGTCACGTCTTTGTGAATGCGTATTACGCCGTCGTCCACAGTGTCCTTGCCCGACAGGATACGAAGTAATGTAGACTTGCCGCTTCCGTTGCGGGCTATTAAGGCTATTTTGTCGCCCTCACTGATGTGGAAAGTAATATCTGTGAACAGTGGTTTGATACCGTAACTCTTGCTGATTCGCTCTGCCGACACATAATGCATAGGCGGCAAAGTTAACTCAAGTTGGCCGGGCTTTAGCTGAAAGGGACGTAAAATTGAAGGGCTGCGTAGCAACGAGCCGGGTTGCGATATATATAAATTCTGACTGCGGCCCGTATTGCGTACGTTTTGATACTGTTTCAGTTGCATCAAAAAGCAGCTCACTCATTCTATATAAAAAATTATTAGTTTAATTGGCAAAATATTAGTCGGTTTGAAAATCAAAATAGTTAATTTTGCGGTCAGTTACAACCAATAAAAAATATACTTTATGCAAGAATTTGGAAAAAAGAATCCGGCAGCCAAACTGACTGACCTGGGTATCAATGTCTCTATAGCACATTGGAATCTCCCCGCTGATGAACTTGTAAAAAAGACTTTAGCCCTGGGCCAGGGAGTGTTGAATGATACCGGTGCGCTCTGTGTAAATACAGGTAAATTTACGGGTCGTTCTCCGAAGGATAAGTTTACTGTGAAGGACGCTATCACGGAGAAAAGCGTAGATTGGGGTGATGTGAACATTCCCTTTTCTCCCGAAAACTTCGATAAGCTCTATAACAAGGTTTGCGCTCATTTTGAAGGCAAAGAAGTGTGGGTTCGTGACTCGTATGCCTGTGCTGATCCTTCCTTCAGGCTCAACATCAGGGTGGTAAACGAAACACCATGGGCCAACCTGTTCTGCAATGATCTGTTCCTTCGCCCAACGGATAAAGAAATAGAAACTCAGAATTTTGACTGGCTTATTCTGCAAGCGCCAGACTTTCTGGCAGACCCAGCAGTAGACGGTACGCGTCAGGGCAATTTTACTATTGTAAACTTTACCCGCAGAATTATCCTGATCGGTGGCTCGGCCTATACCGGCGAAATGAAGAAGGGTATTTTTGGAGTACTGAATTTTATCCTTCCGCACAGCCACAGTGTGCTCAGTATGCACTGCTCGGCAAACGAGGGCAAGAACGGCGACGTCGCTTTATTCTTTGGTCTTAGCGGAACGGGTAAAACCACGCTGAGCGCCGACCCGGATCGTGCTTTGATAGGCGATGATGAACATGGCTGGGCACCAAAATCCGTATTCAATTTCGAAGGCGGTTGCTATGCAAAATGTATAGACCTGAGCGAAGAAAAAGAACCTCAGATCTATGCAGCGATCAAGCCAGGTTGCCTTTTGGAAAATACTAAGTTCTACCCTGGTACAGACAAAGTAGATTATATGGATTCCAGTATCACGGAAAACACCCGTGCTGCTTATCCTATTGACTTCATAAGCAATGCTAAAGAACCATCTTACGGCGGTTTGCCACAGAACGTGTTCTTCCTTACCTGCGATGCTTTCGGCATTCTTCCTCCTATTTCCAAGCTCACCAAGGCCCAGGCCATGTACCACTTTATCAGTGGTTACACCGCCAAAGTGGCTGGTACCGAAGTTGGTGTGGTAGAACCACAGACTACGTTCTCTGCTTGTTTTGGTCGTGTGTTCCTGCCTTTGCATCCTACCAAGTATGCAGAACTGCTGGGCAAAAAGCTGGACGAAAATCCGAACGTGAACGTATGGCTCGTGAATACAGGATGGAGTGGCGGCGCCTATGGCACCGGTAGTCGGATGAAGCTGAAATTCACGCGTGCAATGATCACTGCCGCAATGAATGGCAATCTGGACAATGTAGCATTTGAACCACACCCTGTGTTCGGTATCCTGATGCCTACTAGTTGTCCTGATGTTCCTGCCGAAATACTGGTTCCGCGCAACACTTGGAGCGATAAAGAAGCTTACGACAAAAAAGCCAACGAGCTGGCTGGCCTGTTTGTGAAAAACTTTGCGAAATATGCCGATCAGGCAAATGCAGAAATTTTGTCTGCCGCGCCCAAGGTAATGGTTGGAGCCGAGTAATATTCCTTTTTAAACAGAAAGCGTGCAGGAAACCACCTGCACGCTTCTTGTTTTAGGGAACAAAAGGAACTATTTATTTCCCTCCTCGCAGAAGCGTTTTAATTTTCACGGCGTTTACTGGTCCGAATACACTACACAGCACCCTTAGTAATAAACCGCCTTTAATTGGTACAGGCCAGTAAACCTGTTTAGCGAATTCGAGATAGGCGGCAGCCACTTGCGGTAGCGTGTGTCTGGTTTCCTGCCATTTGTAGAACAGGAACGTACTGAGCGATTTAAGGGTGTCTTCGCCAGCCAGGTTATTGGTTTTAAGCAGTTCGAATATTTTTTTTCTAAGGTTGAGGATTTCCAGGAATTTTTGCTCCGAATTGTTTGTAGAACCTACCCGCGTGTCCAGTTCGTGGCTGCGAATAAAGGCAAAAGTGTCGTCGCCTATACCCGATATCTTCAAACCGGCTATATTAGCCCGGATAAAGTAGTCTACATCCTGATTAATACTGAGATTGGTGTCATGTGGGCCCAACTTCTCCAGAAAGCGGCGAGTCCAGATCACCGCATTTGGTGGCATATAAAAACCAGCCAAATAGTTGCAGAGATGCTGCCGGGCACTTGTACATTCCGGAATGACCGGATATTTTATTTTAAAAATGATCTGCTCTATAGAAAAGTTTCCTGAAGATCTGAAACACTCAAATCGGCCATATGCAGCATCCAGTCCAGGGTTGGTCTCGAGAAATTTTATTTTCTCAAAAAAATAATGCTCACCGATCAGGTCGTCTGAGTCCAGAAAGTTTATGTATTTGCCCTTGCTGTTGGCAACGCCCATGTTTCGGGCAAATGGAGCTCCCTTGCCAGTATTAACAAGAGTTTTTACATGAGGGTATTTTTCATTCAGGTACCCGATCGTGCCGTCGGTTGAGTGATCGTCTACAACGATTATTTCAAGATCTACGCCCGGGTGTTTGTCAGAGGCGAGCGAGTCCAGCGTATAACCGATCAGTGATTTTCGGTTGTACGTGGGTATGATAATACTTAACAATGGCATAATAAAAATGGCAAGCCCTTATCAGGATTTCATATTTACGTACTGAAGTGGAATATCCAGGTTTGAGGTACGGCAAAGTTGTATCACCTCCTGCAGGTCGTCTATTTTCTTGCCCGTGACACGGATAATATCATCCATAATCGCGGCCTGAACCTTTGGTATGTTGTCCTTGATCAGTTTTACTATTTTCTTAGCATTGTCACGGTCTACGCCATTACGTATGGTTATTGTCTTGCGCATATACTTGCCCGACGCGTTGGCCTCTTTCGTAAGGTCAAAACATTTGGCTTCCAGTCCTTGCTTTATGGCTTTGTTAAGCAATACGTCTTCCAGCTGTTTCAGTTTCATATCGCTTTCCACTTCCACCGCCAGTGTCATGTCTTTTTTGTTCAGTTCTATGCTCACATGGGTTCCTTTAAAATCGTAGCGATTTTCAATTTCCTTTTTTACGATGTTTACAGTGTTGTCCAGTGTTTGAAGGTCTACCTTGTTGGTAATGTCGAAAGATGGCATAAGAAACGATTTTGACGTGCAAAAGTAGCAAAGAAAATGTATCATTGTCATTTTGTTATGTGCCAGCCGGGGTGGTTGTGGTTTGTTATTCTATCTTTGCGCGACAAAATTTTTTTAAGTAAATGAGTAATTTGATGTTCTGGCTGCAACCCGTGATCGCAGCCTCTACAGGTTGGGTCACTACCTGGATTGCAATAAAAATGCTTTTTCACCCCCGCAACCCTGTTCGTATTCTAGGAATTACTGTACAGGGGGTGTTCCCGAAAAGGCAGAAACAGGTAGCCGCAAAGCTGGGAAATGTGGTGGCAAAGGAATTGTTGCATTTTGACGAAATCGCCTCCATGCTCAATAATCCAGACCGGCTAAAGCAGTTGAACCCGACCATAGAAAAGCACCTCGACAATTTTCTGGGTGTGAAATTGAAAGAGAAACTGCCGGTAATGGCTATGTTTGTGAGCGAGGGTATGATGGCTAAAATAAAAGAAGGCATGATGGAGGAAATTGCCAATTTACTGCCGGAGATCATTAGCCAGTACTCCGATTCCCTAAGCAAGCAAATAGATATTGAGAAAATGGTGACCGAAAAAGTTTCTAGTTTTTCTACAGACAAACTGGAAGAAATACTGGAGTCGGTAATGAAACAAGAGTTTGTGTTTCTGGAGATCGTGGGCTGCCTGATGGGGCTGCTAATTGGTATCGCTCAGCTGGTGATATCGTTGATTTAAGTAAATATGTAATTATCGCAAAATATAGAAGTATGAAATCCGGATATTTATTATTGTTAGTTATGGTGGTGCTTGGCTCATCCTGCACCAATACGAGGGTAAAGGAACAAAAACAATGGGGTGATATTTTCTCAGCCTATGGCGTGAATGTCAAGGATGCCTGTTTCGAAATGAGAGACAACAACCATGAAGCAGTGCATTATTTTAATCTCGACCGTTGTTCTGAAAGATTTACGCCTGCCTCCACTTTCAAGATTTTTAATGCGCTTGTGGCATTGGAAACGGGTGTGGCGGCTGACGACCAATTAGTGATAAAGTGGGATAGTATCAAGCGACGTCAGGATTGGGACTGCGATCTGAATATGCACGACGCTTTTAAGGTAAGTTGCGTGCCCTATTATCAGGAGTTGGCCCGGCGAATTGGCCTCGGCAGAATGCAGCATTACCTGGATACCATACGCTATGGTAACATGAATATGGGTGGCACCATAGATCAGTTCTGGCTCAACGACTCACTGAAGGTCACCGCAGATGAACAGGCCGGATTCCTTAAGAAATTGTATTTCACTGAACTACCGGTGTCCGAGCGGTCGCAGCGCATCGTAAAAACCCTGATGCTCGCAGAGCAGACACCTAAGTATAATCTTTATTACAAGACAGGCACTAATACAATTTCGGGAAAGACCATTTACTGGATCGTGGGCTTTGCGGAACGAATTGAAAAGGTAAAAG
>CAIYJV010000004.1 GCA_903926605.1 uncultured Bacteroidota bacterium | reverse complement strand
AGATAGGCGCACGCTATTTGCTGGCCGACAAATATGAAGCAGGTATAGATTGCAGGTATTTTAAGTACTATCAGGGCAGCGCGGCATATCCCTGGAATTTACCGGGACTAAACGTTAAGGCAGATATTGGGTGCAAGCCATTTAAAGGCGTGATGATAAGAGGCTATGCACAAATATTGTCTGATATGCATAGTTTAGATTATGCGAATAAGGTAATATCTTTGAAGACTATTTGTGATCTGGGATTGAATGGGGAATACAGCATAAACACCAGAGCCGGTGTTTTTCTGCAGGTGAGCAACCTCCTTAACGAGCATTACCAGCAATGGGCAGGCTACGATTCGTATGGGATAAATATATATGGAGGTTTTAGGTTGAAATTTTAATTAGTTTGGCTAAATTTAAAGGAATTTTTGAATATGGACATCACCAGGTACGTTGGACTATTTTTACTGAAAAATCATTTTTGTTATGTGCATGGTTTGGGCAACCTTGAGCTGAAAAAGTTACCTGGTAACTTTGATGGTAAGCTTTTGCTCGCGCCTACCTATAACATAGTGGTTACGTCCGGTGGTTCTATAGATGACAACCTTGCAAATTTTATCGCTACCAATGAACAGGTAAGTATTTCGAAGGCTTCTAATGAGTTACGGGAATTCAGCGAACGGGCGAGAAAAGACCTGGACAATGGCAAGGAAGTTGAATTACCGGGGCTTGGCAAATTTGTTTTAGATGGTGGTAGAGTAGGATTTGTTACAGACGAGAATTTCTCTTTTTCACCTGCTGGCCTGCCTACGATCAGAAACTCGAAGCAGTTGGAGGATCATGCCGCGAAGCCTGCGCCTATTCCCGCTTCCATACCCATACCGCCAGCAGAAAAGAAAAAATCTGTAAACTGGACCATGATCATTCTCATTATCGTGTTGCTGGTATTGATAGGCGGCGGCGGACTGGGGTATTACTACTACGCCCACTCTAAAAACAAGAAGCCGGTAACTCCGGTGGCACCCTATAATCCGGAGCAGGCACGAATGGATTCTATGCGGATAAAAGCAGACTCGATACGTGTGGCAGACTCGATACATACGGTATTGGCGGATACGCTGCCGGTGGACCATAGGGTGATAATAGGATTGTATAACGATTTGCCATCAGCAGATAAATATGTCCGGAAATTGAAGAAGAGCGGTAATGAAAAGGCAGAGGTTTATGTGAAGGATACCGCGAATTACTTCATCTTAACCCAAATTTCCTGCCGGAATAAGGATACCGTCATGGTCTTCGACTCACTGAAAAGGGTATTCAGTTTCCAGGATGTTAAATCGTTTAAATAGTACAAAGGCAGAGAGAAAGCAATTTAAACCTGGTTTTAAGAGATAACTCAATTTTATTTCAGTAGACGCCTGATCAGAGATATGACGGAAGAATACAGGGAACAGGGTTCCTACACATTTCTCTACATTACTTTGGCCTTCCTGGCTGTTATTGCCTTTGCGGGATATAAGATTTTTGGGCCCAATACCGGAGGTTTGTCAAAGGGGCAATATTTTTATGTACATACCGGATCGGATTATGATAAAGTACTGCATGATCTGGGCGAAGGTGGGTACATAAGTGATACCTGGAGTTTCCGATTGTTTGCTTCGCAGTCGCAGATGAAAACCCACGTTCATCCCGGCCGTTACCAGTTTAAAAAGGGCATGAGCAATTTCGCCATTATCCGCATGTTGCGATCTGGCAAGCAGGCACCCGTGAAACTGGTGATCAACAAATTGAGGACGCGCAGAGACTTTGTGAATCTGGTAGCAGCCAATCTGGAGTGCCCGGCAGACTCGATGAACATGATCATCAACAGTGCCGATTATCTGATACAGTTTGATATGGATACCAATACCGTGCTGGCCCATATCATTCCAGACACTTACGAGCTGTTCTGGAATTCGAATGCGGACAAGACTTTCCGGAAAATATTGAAGAATTACGACCATTTTTGGGATCGGGTGAGAATTGCAAAGGCCAAGAATCACAACCTTACACCTCTTGAGGCTACCATTATAGCCTCTATTGTGGACGAGGAAACCAATGACAACAATGATAAGCCATTCATAGCCAGTGTATACCTGAACAGGTTGCGCAAGGGAATGAAATTGCAGGCAGATCCTACAGTGAAGTTTGCAGTGGGCGATTTTATGATAAAAAGGGTGGCAGGAGAAATGCTCAATAATAATTCGCTCTACAATACCTATATGTACGAAGGCTTGCCTCCAGGGCCCATCTGTACGCCCTCTTTAAGCTCGGTCAACGCCGTGCTGGAAGCTCCTGAGACCAACTATCTGTATTTCTGCGCCAAGGCAGACTTCAGCGGTGCCTCGGCCTTTGCCGCAACACTGGATGAGCAAATGAAGAATGCCCATCTGTACCAGAAAGCGCTGAATGAGCGGGGCATACACTAGTGAAGATACACCCAGGCCCCAAGCTGAACCAAAATGCCGATGATATAACCCAGCCATACGTCGCCACGCTGGTGCGCGCCGGTTACCATGCGTGCGGTGCCTATTGCCCCGGCCAGCAACAACGCTACGAACAGTGGTACCTCCATGGCAACAGGGCTAATGATCATGAGCACCAGTATGTTACCAATAATGCCACCGGCCGCCGCAGTATGCATACTGATCTTGGTAAAGATGTTGACCATAAAAATGAGTATGATGCCCCAGAAATTGCCCAACAGCAGCACTTTAAGGACTAGTGGCACATTGCCACCCGACATGCTGTTGAACACATGGCTTATCCAGAAATAAAATATCATGGACATCATTAGCGGAATGATCCTGTTTTGCGCTTGGGGCATCTTGTAACTCTGAATAAAACCAAGTGGTTTGAGCAGCGCGATGCTGAAAAGCGGGAAGAAGATAGTGGTGATGCCAATGCTAAGGAGCCAATAGCCGAACTTTTCGTCGGTGACACCAGAAAAGCTGACGGGGGTTAGTTTTCGTAATACAAAGGTCATACCCAATGGCATGAATACCGGATGAAAAATAACTGATATTATTTCGGCTATCCAAACTAATGCAGCCGGGTGGTTTTGCGCAACCGGAGTCTGTGCGGCTTTGTTCTGTTCCATCGGTTTATTAAAATTCAACAACGACACCGCGTTCGCCGGGTCAGGATTGCAAAGGTAAGTAACAGTGCTCAGCCAGCATTGTCATACCTGTGAGGTAGTGAGAAGTATGGTTAAAAAAGGCCAAAAAGCTGTGCGTCTATTTTGCGGATCACCTCGGCCAGATCTTCTTCTTTTTCGGCGAAGTTGCAGTTATCCACATCAATTACCAGCAACTGTCCATCTTTATAATTGTCTATCCATTTTTTGTAGAAACCATTCAACCGTTTCAAATAGTCCAGGCGAATATTCTCTTCGTAGTCGCGGCCCCTTTTCTGAATCTGGTCTACCAGTGCAGGTACGGACGCGTTGAGGTAAATGAGCAGGTCTGGTGGCTGGATCAGCGTTTTAAGGTTTTGAAAAAAGGAAGAATAGTTGTCGAAGTCCCGGTTTGTCATAAGTCCCATGTCATACAGGTTGGGAGCGAAAATATAGGCGTCCTCGTATATGGTCCTGTCCTGAATCACGGTTTCGTTGCCGGAGCGAATGGAAATAAGGTGCTTGATGCGGTTGTTAAGAAAGTAGATCTGGAGGTTGAACGCCCAGCGGTGCATATCCTCGTAAAAATCAACCAGATAAGGATTGTGTTCTACGTCTTCGTAATGAGGAGTCCATTTATAATGCTTGGCCAGAATGGTGGTCAGGGTTGTTTTGCCTGAGCCAATATTGCCAGCCACGGCAATATGCTTTGTTTTAAGTTGGGACATGCGTCTTATTTGAGGATAAATATACTACCGAATGCGCAAATTCTTCGCATTCGGAATCAAATTCTATGGTTGGTCAGCGCGGTGTTTTTATCAGTTCTTCCACGTCTTCGTCGCCCTCCAGATTGCCCATCTGAGCCATGATCTGTGGATAGCGCCAGCCGACACGTCTACTAAGAGGTTTTACAGTAAATTTTTTAGGGTTGGGAAGACAGGCAATTATCATTGCTGCTTCCTGCCGGCTCAGGTCTTTGGCATGCTTATGAAAATAGGTTTGCGATGCGGCCTCAATCCCAAAGATGCCGGGCCCCATTTCTATAATGTTGAGGTAAACCTCCAGTATGCGTTTTTTCCCCCACGTCCATTCTATCAGCTGGGTAAAATAAAATTCAGGGATTTTGCGCACGTAACGACCTACACCGGAGCCCTGCCACAGAAAAGCATTTTTTGCTGTTTGCTGGCTTATGGTACTTGCGCCACCCCCGCGAACTCTTTTCTTTTTCTTGGGGCCATTCAGGCTTTTGTCGAGCGAATGCCAGTCAAAGCCTCCGTGTTCGGGGAAAAGCTGGTCTTCACTTGCCAGGGCCGCGAGCTTCACGTTGCGCGAAATGTCGTTCCAGGAAACGTAGTCACGTTTTAGCCCATAGCCTTCAAAGACGTTTCCGATCTGGGTGAACGTAATGGGAGGATTGAGAAAACGCCCCAGAAGCACCACCAGCAGGGATGCAGCCAGGCATCCCAGAATCAGTTTTCCTGTGAACCGCAGAGCGCGCCTGATAAATGATTTTTTTGTTTTTTCCATTGGGTGGGGGGCAAATTTACTCGTTTTTAGACAAGGAATGCTAGAGCGGACTCCGTGTTATAAGATTTCCGATCGGACAATGGGAGCCCGGAATATGAAAAGGCGCAATTTTTAAAAGTAAAGGGCTTGTTTACTTTTATGAACTTTTTAAACTACATTTACTACCAAAATTTTTCAGGATTCAGACTTATTCCGCAATGAAAAGATATAGTGTATTTTTTATAGCCATTGTTGTAGTTCTATCGTCGCTCAGTGCGATATTGTACACGTCCTGCCAGAAAAATCCCACATGCAGCAAGGTTTGCCTCAACGGCAGTTCTTGTGCCAACGGCAGTTGCCGTTGCCTATCGGGATATTACGGCGAGCAGTGCCAGTTTGGTAAAATAGTTTACCGAAACAATACGCCTACTTCGGTAAAACTTACCGTAAAAGTGGTTCACGGCACTTCGGATGTTTCAGTGAAAGACACGATAATGTACATACCTGGATACACCACTGCCGATTTTTATGGCGTACCTGGTAGTGCTACCGTACATGGAGATACTGCCGTGGCAACTGCCTATACGTTTGGCCCTTTTGGTCCAACAGGAAGTGTACACGATGTGGTTTTCGGAGAGACAGTGTCCTGGAATGTGAGTCGCAGTGGTTTTACTACCAATGGTACCGTATTTGTGGACCTGAGTGTACGCCCGGACTATTTCTTCCTGCAGGTACGCAACCAGAATGTGCCTCCGCAAGGCAATCTGAATGTGGCAAGTATTTCTGTAAACAACGGCTTGTTCGATGTTAAAGACACTATTCAGAATACACCTGGAGCAATACCCCTCTATTATGGCGGGAATTTTACGGTTGTAAACGATTCCCTGATTCATAATGTAGGATATTTCGGGTCGGGAGTGGCCTCTACAGTGGCTACCACTGATGTTACAGGTTATGTGATCACCCAATTTTGTCATTTGCCTTTAACTTATAATCAGGTGTTTGTGATGACGATACCCTGATACTGTGTTATTGAATTTTAATTGGAGGGAGCGTAATCGCTCCCTTTTTTCATTTTTGGCCGGTCCGGAAAGGAAGAGGGGGGCGGCGTGATGTGGCATGGAAGTGAAGAAAATGTGAAATCCGGCAATAAAATTTGCGATTACGAAACTTGTCGTACATTTGTGTACGAATTGATTCGTAGAACATGATGCACCCACACATAAAAGCAACAGAGTCGGAACTGGAGATACTCAATATCCTGTGGCGGGAGGGCCCGGTAACAGTGCGTCAGGTACACGAGGCCTTGTCTGCAACGAAAGAAGCCGGTTATACCACCACGTTAAAGCTGATGCAGATAATGCTGGAAAAAAATCTTGTGAGCAGGGATGCATCCCGTAAAGTTCATGTGTATACTGCGGCAATAGACCAGGGTAGAATGAAGGGCCAGATTGTGCAAAGGATGATTGATAATGTATTTAGCGGATCTGCGATGCAACTGGTCATGCAGGCATTGGGAAACCAAAGGACCAGTCCGGAAGAGATAGAAATGATAAAGCAGTATCTGGATGAAAAACAGAATATTGCCGGGGCTTAAGCACTGGTGTTATTTTCATTAACAGAACACAAAAACGAAGGTTATGGAGACATTGATGCAATCTTTATCATGGACGCTGATTTACTCGCTAGGGCAGGGTTTGTTGATTTACGCCTTGCTTGTAGCATCGTTTAAAATAGTGCCGGATATGTCCGCTTCTGTGAAATACTTGCTTTCTACCAGTGCGTTGGCAATTTTGTTTGTGTTGTTTTGGGCCACATTCTGGTTTCATTACCAGTATGGCAATTTGCAGGCCACTGGTGGCTCATTTTCGGTATTGAGCCTGTATAGCGGTTCCGACTGGAGTGCTGGGGCCTTCCCGGCAGATAAGCGTTTTGGTATGGTGTCTGATTGGGTGCATAGGGCAGGAGCGTGGTTCACTTTGTTTTATTGCGCAGGAGTAGCCTTTATGATCGGCAGACTATTTTGGGCAATCAGGGAAACGCGAATGTTGACGCAGGAGGGAACTATGCCTCCAGACAGGCAGATGCTGGATACGGTGGATAATTTGAAAAAGAGAATCGGCTATAGCGGCATAGTTAGGATCTGTGTATCGGTAAGGGCGCAAGTACCCTTGGTAACAGGATTTCTGAAACCGGTGATACTGATACCTGCAGCTACTTTGGCTCAATTGAGCGTGTTACAGTTGGAGGCGGTGCTGCTGCATGAGCTGGCGCACATTAAAAGATATGATTTCGTAGTTAATATTATGCAGACTGCTGTGGAGGTGTTTATGTTTTTTAATGTGTTTGTGTGGTTGATCTCGTCCATTTGCAGATCTGAAAGAGAGCATTGTTGCGACGACATAGTAGTGGCGCATACACAGGACCCATTGAGTTATGCATACGCGCTGGCAAACCTGGCCACCTTGGCAAGCAGTACCCCGTATTTTGCAATGGCCGCGGCAGGAAGTAGAAACCAATTGTTTCACAGGATTAAACGATTTACGGAAATGAAGACAGACAAAATGAACTCAAACAGAGCGTTAGCGGCGATACTGGTTGTCGCTGTGTTGGGCATATCTGTAGTGTGTTATCTTCCCACGGCGGTAGGGGCATTTAAAAACAAAATAAAAGCCGGGACGGCAGTGGTAGAAAAGGTTGATGCAGTAGTACAGGATGCGGCTGAGCAGGAGACCTCAAAACTGGTAAAGCGACTGATGGACGACAAACTGGTTGTAGAATCGGAAGGGTTCCTGATCGAAAAACGGCAAAATACGCTTTTCGTGAATGGAAAACAACTACCTGGCGACATCGCTACCAAGTACCTGAATCCACAACAACAGGAAAATATCCGGGTACATGTGCTTTCGTTCACCGAGCGTATGATGCAACATCCGGATGCCAATTTGATTCAGATCGCGGCCCCGGTTTTAATGAATTCAGATTGTATTGAAAAGTCGAACAAGCCGGGATGCTGAACCCATGCGCCGGGATGGTTTCAGGTAAACCAGAAGCATGCTAATTTTAAAGACTTACCGGAGCACATTATCGTTACCTAAAAAAATTAGAAATATGAGCACAAGCAACAAGTACCCGACAGCCGTCGCGATGATAGCCATTTGTTTTTTGTTTGTTGCAAAAGCCAGCGGACGACCAGACGGATTTTCAGGTGCCTGCATATCCGCTGATGTTGTAGGCGTGGACGATGGTAGCAAAAAGGACTCTATGGCTAATCTTTCTGAAGAGCATATACTGGTACAACGGCTGGAGCAAGAAGGGCTGATAAGCCAGGTAAAAGGCTTTGTGGTAGAAAAACAAGGCGACAAACTCTTTATAGACGGGCACGAACAAGTGCAGAACCTGGCTTTGAAATGCCTGAGTGGGCTGAAAAAGGAATATATTCAGGTGACGGTCTATCCGTTTCTAAAACGGTTGGAGATGCATCCGGACGCAGGTTTTATGCAAGTACTACTGCCTGAATCGTTTTCTTCGCCTTGTGTGGAATACAAACCCAAACCTAAACCAGGTTGTTGAAATCTTTTCTTTTTGCTGTACTTGAATCGCGTTTCAGCGTTGTGCAATGAATATGCCTTACTGTGATCAGGGGTTGCTTTTTTCGGATTCCGGATGTTCGAGCAGTTTTGCCCTGGTGTTGATAACCAGATCTGTGATTTCTTTTATTTCGCCGAAAAAAGTCAGGGCTTGATCGGTTTCTTTTTTCAGATCCGGCAATGCGTTTTCAGGTTTTTTGTCAAGTGGAGGTATATTTTCAATATAGCGCATGGTGACTACCTTGTTCTGGTAGAACTGAAAGATCTTGCCATTGCCAAGCACCCACGACATTTCGTTCTTGAACTGAGGAAGGCCGGCATCTTTAAGCAAATAAAGGTTTTTGGTGTCGCCGTGAATCACTCCGGTATTCATGGCATCTTTAAATGTAGACGCCAGCCACTCTGATCGTTTTACAAATAAGATCCGCTGGTTGTGGGCCTCGTAGTCGTAGTCTGACAAGAAGAAGTGTATCACCCATAATGCGAAGAAAGATTGTATCATCCTTTTTTGCTGCACAACAATTTTGGAGTAGATCAGGACCACCAACAAAATAAATACCGCCAGCGGTGCTTGCAACCACTTATTTTCCAGTCTGGACATGGTCAGCACGGGCAAGAAAGTAATTGCGAACAAGCAAAGAATCCAGTATAATATTCGGATATCCTGCGATTTTCCAGGTGCTTTTGCAGCAAGAGCCTTGTACGTTTGAACGGTATAAATGGCAACACCTACCATCAATATATTAATAATTACGAAAATAAAAAGTTGGTGAATAAACGGTGTAGAAGCTGCGCTGATGTTGACTCTCCGTGCTTCGCCGGAATTGAATTGAATGATAGAGAGCAAGCCATCCTGGAAGGAGCTTAGCAGCGTGTTGAACGAAAAAGAACTGGCAACAGAACCCTTGCGTGGAAAGTAATCGAGCCCGGCGGCTACAGTAATGAGTAAATAGTGAAGGACTATTGAAAATACGCTGGCTGATGCGATTGCCCATTTTTTCTTTTTGTCCTGCATAGCAGACATCGGGAATAAGAGGGTGAACAGAAATAAAAACAGGAATAGTACTACATAGCGTTCGTGAGCGTACACAGCAAGGTTCGCAAAAAGCAAAGCATAGCCAAGGAATTTATATACATTTTCTCCTTTGTCGGCCTTATCCAGTAATATGCGCAGGATGTAATAAAGGAATAGGAGGAAAAACAAGAGGGCCAGGCCTTCGGAAACTCCACCATCGAGGATCTGAGTCACATTGTAGTAGGCAAACCTTGATAAGCCCAGCATACAACCCATGTAGAGGGATAATGCAGGTTTGCACAAAACTAAATTCAGGACCAATGCAAAAACACAGGTGACGAGTGTTTGGATGGAAATATTAAACAGAAAATAATTGTGCAGGTTTTTCCCCAGAATCGCCATGTTCAGCATATTGACCATGCCGGAGACAGGTCGGAATTTATGAATAGGGGCAAAAAAGTTAAGCACATCTCCTACGGAAATAGTCCCCATGTGCGCCACGTACAATGCGAGATCATCGCCATATATGGTATGCGTTTCCGCATCAATAAAATAGGCGCAGGTTATAAAAAACAGCGCTACAAAGCAGGTAAAAAAAAGCAGGTATCGTTTTGTGGCAATCATATCTCAGTGGGTTCGCACGGTATCAATTATTGTGTTTTTAGTTTTGAGCCGCCTTTACAGCCATTTTAGATTGCCATTCATTCATTATTTCATCGGTTACATCTACCAGATATCCATTGGTCCATTTAATAGCCTGTTCGTTTTTTTTATTGAAGTTTTGTAGGAACGGTAGCTGGTCCTTGTCGGTAAACATATTGACATCCAGATAAATAAATTTTTTCGAGGCTCCCTGGTAAAACTGGAAGAATCCACCTGAAGCCAGAACCCAATCAAAAGCCGTGTGGCCGAACGTCCATCTGTTTTCGACGATGAAGAACAAGTCTTTTGTATCCTTGCGTATCACGCCATTGGTACAAGCTTCTTTAAAAACCAGGGCTGTCATTTCTCCTCCGGTCCAATATGAATATTTTTTATAGCTCTGATAGAAGTAGTAATCGGAAACCATAAAGTAGGTCACGAAAACAGCAAAAAATATATTTTTCGTCAGGCTGAATTTCACGCGGATGTTATAAAAAGCGTAAATCACAATTAGGAAAAAGACTGCAAATGGTGCCTGTAGCCATCTCTGTTCCAGTTTGAGTGTACTTACTGCCGACAGAAGGCAGAAAAACATTAGTACAAAAAGAGAAGCCAACAAATACCTGCTGTTTTCGTTTTGAGTAGCATCAGACTTGCGGGGAGCAGTGATAAAAAACACGATCAACACCATCAGAATAAACTCGATCACTATGAAAGCAATCAACTGATGCACAACCGGAACCGAAGCGAAATTTTGTCCCATCCAGCCTAGTTCTCCCGAATTGTATTGAACAATAGAGAGTATGGCATCCTGCAGGAAACCCAGCGAACGGTCTATATTAAAAGTCATATTGACGTCGCCGCCGGTACCGTGGAAGAAATTGGTGTGAAGTCCGTAAATTTTTATGCAAACATTCAATACCACCAACAACAAAGTGGTGGAGGCAACAATTAATTTCTGCGTAGGTCTCAGTTTGTTTTTTAGCGGGTAAAACAGCGCCAGCAATGGCACAAAAGGCAGGGCGGAGATATATCTTTCGTGTATGTACACATCCAGATTTACAAAGAAAAGTGCCCACAACAGGTATTTCATACTGGACCGGGTGGTGTTCTCCCTGTCGAGCAAGAAAACAAAAATGTTGTAAAGCGCGATAATAAAAACCAATTCACCCAAGCCCTCCATAGGGCCACCCGTAAAAATCTGGTAGTTATTGTAATGTGCAAACCGCGACAAGCCAACCGGCAGGGCAAGCAACCAGGCAAGAAAGAGGTTTTGAGTGAGTACATTTACAGTATAAGTAAAAGCGCAGAGAATCAAAGACTGAACACACACATTAAACATGAAATACGCATGCATGTCTTTGTCGAACAATAGATAGTTGAGATTCGCGAAAAATGAAGCAACAGGTCTGTACTTGCCCACATAGGCCAAGTCTGTAAAAAGTCCCCTAATCGTATGGCCGTCCTTGTGGTCTAAGTAGTATTGCAGGTCGTCGCCATAAATGGTCAGTGCTTCGTTATTGAAAAAATAGGCCCAGGTTATCAAAAATGAAACCAGAGCCAATACGATAAACGATTGCGTGCTATTTTTAGTAAGGTTTAAATACATTTTCAATGCGCAAATATAGAAGTTAATTGCGTTTCGGGGTTAGGGGGTAGATTTTTTATAGGATTTAGCCCGTGCTAACGAGCAATACGAATCGAAAAAGTTGGGCAGGCAACGGCTAAGCAAAGTGGAAAAAGGACCGGAGTAGTAGAAGAACGAGACCGGAGAGGACCGTCACCCTTACAGTCACCTCAACAACGGTTAATGGAACCGGCACGGCAGGCAGTGGAGCCTGATTAAAATCGTTTGCTTTTCCCGCTACCGTGAACGGAAACACTTTCTCGCTGACGACAACGTCCTATCAAGACAACTGTGGGGCATATTCGGTAGGTGCCAGTGCCGGTATCTGCGGAAATAAGCTTACAATGGCAGTTGTTGCAACAACCCCTACCGGCAGTGGTACCTGCACATTTACTGGTAAGAAATAAATACAAAAAAGTGTTGCCAACGGTTAATTGGAAGGCAACTGGTAAGTACCCTATTTTTTAAAGCCGCCCTAAGCAACATCTGCGGGTGGCTTTAAAAATTGTATTGGCGACTGTTTGGCTTTATATCGCGAACATCGCCTCAAAATCTAATATACGCTACTCGACCTTTTCAACACGCAGCGTCTTGCTGCCATCAATACGAACAAAAAAGATGCCTGTGGGCAGGCCTGCCAAATCTATCGTTGCAGAAAAGCGATCCGCTTGTACGGTATTTACAAGTTTTCCGACAACATCAAAAACCTCAAGTTTGTACATAGTCTCCGACGAAGTGACGGTGAAAGTGCCGGTCGTAGGATTGGGTATTACAGCAACATTTGGATCGATATTTTCAATAGGCTTTAGTTCATTAGTGCCCGGCGTAATTTTACGGATCACGTTGTTATCCTGATCACTCACGAGCAGGTTTCCCGATGCGTCTATCATAAGGCCCCATGGGTGAAACAACGTGGCGTTGGTAGCAGGGCCTCCGTCGCCAAGGTAACTGTTTATAAAATAAAGCCCTGCATATCTGGTTATGATACCAGTGGTGCCATCCACTTTCCTGATGAGGTCGTTGTACCAATCGGCGATATACACATTGTTGTCCGCATCCACTGCAACACCTTCAGGCATGTTCAATTGACAAACCGATGAAGTTGCCGGTCCGCCGTCGCCACCATATCCGGCACCGGTAATTAAGTGGTTACCCGCTACCTGACTTATGATACCTGCAGTATTTACCTTACGAATCATGGCATCCGTTACATCGGCGATATAGAGGTTGCCAGCGGCGTCAAAGCACATTTGTTTAGGACCAAGAAATCCGGCCGCGCTAGCGGGACCACCATCGCCGGTACCGGGTACTGCATAGAAATTGCCATACGCAGTGGTGATGATACCGTTGGTGTCCAGCTTCCGAATCACGTTATTCCAGGTATCCGCAATAAACAAATTGCCTGCTGCATCTACCGCCAAACCCTGTGGATAGTTTATGGCTGCATTTGTTCCAGCCAGCCCATCGCCGTAGTAATCCGCATGACCATTACCTGCCACCACGGTAACCGCACTTGTGGCCAGATCTATTTTGCATACATATGGCAAGTAGGTGCTGACATACAAACAATTCCGCACCGTGTCGCACGCCAGCGCAAACGGTTGGATGGAAGACATGAATGTGGTAATAAAATTTGAAGGACTCACTTTCCGAATCCTTTGGTTGCCAAGATCTGCTATGTAGATATTATGCATCTTGTCCATTGCCATGCCATACGGAGCATTGAGCTGGCAAATAGGCGAGTTTGCATGTGCGCCGTCGCCGCCAATACCAGCAATGCCATTTCCGGCAAAAGTGGTGATGGTCTGCGCTCTCAGACCTGAGCAGGACATCAGGGTACAAAAAAATACACAGGAACGTATATAGTTCTTGATATGCATATCTTCAAATTTTATTAAAAGTACAAACACATTACGGATCAATCAAAAAATAGATCAAGTCAATTACTATTTCACTGTTGATTAGGGCCCGCCGACCTTCAGCGTCAAAAGGCTTTAAAGTTTTTTTAGGACGACACATACGCCATGATTGGGAGGCTAAATAAATTAGGAATTGGCCCCAGGCAATTGAGCAACCATTTAATTTGGAAGTCCCGGAGCAAAAATTCATGCTCGCCTTATATCTTACTTCGCCCGAAGTAGAAAATGACTGTAGGTCTTTAAATGTCATAGCCGGAATCAGACGTGCTGCAAAAGATGGCAGGTACCTGGGAATGGCTTCCTATGGTGGAGGAAAAGCGCAAAATTGTGAGTTCGACCTTTCCTGAAAAGATGAATTTTGAAAATGGTGAAGTTCGAACTCAAGAAGAGGATAATGTACTTCTTCTGATAAGCAAGCCTGTAGCGGCTTGTGGGAAAAAAAAAGAAGGAAAGCCCTTAGAATTTAGCTTTCCTTCCTGTGGAGTGGCTTCGCCAGGAATCGAACCTGGATCTGGAGCTTCGGAAACTCTTATACTATCCATTGTACTACGAAGCCGGAATTCCCTGAGGAGGCGCAAAATTACGACTAAATGCACAAACAAAAAAGCGGTGTGGTGCGGCTTTGGCAGTATTTTACCCTTTCGTAAAATAATGTTTGGATTTTTAAATAGGTTTGCCTTTTAAAAATCAGGAGGATGATCATATACAACGTGACGCTGAAAGTTGATGCCGCAAGCGCGGATGAATGGGTGTCGTGGATGCTCGGGGAGCATATACCAGACTTGTTGCGTACGGGTTTGTTTGTGCAATACAGGCTCAGCAGATTGCTGGAGCAGGAGGAGGCAGACGGGGTGACGTATTCTGTACAATATGGCTGTAGGGACATAGAAGCATACAACAAGTATATTGCAGAATATGCCGACGTGATGAGAGAGAAAGCGCTGGCGAAATTTGCAGGTCGGTTTGTGGCGTTCAGGTCGGTGATGGAGGTGGTAGATCAGTCCTGAATGGTGGGTTTATGACATAGCGGTATGTGAGGCAAGTTCCGGTCTATATCCCATGTTTTAGGGGTTTTGGGGCTATTTGGCACATTTGAGAGCAGAATTTTTTAAAAAACAAAAAATATTTTTTTAAAACTGCTTGATAATGTAAAATCCATAAGTATATTTGTAACAACCTCTAAAAAATTTTTTCAAACACAAAACAATTTTTTTATGAACAAAGCCGAATTAATTGACAAAATCGCAAAAGACGCAGGAATTACTAAAGTTCAGGCAAATGCATCTCTTGATTCTTTCACTGATGCCGTTATCGCAACTTTGAAAAAGGGTGATCGTGTTACCCTGGTTGGTTTTGGTACATTCTCTGTTTCTGAAAGGGCAGCCCGCAATGGTCGCAATCCTCAGACCGGTGCTGTGTTGAAAATCAAAGCCCGTAAGGTTCCGAAATTTAAAGCTGGTAAAGAATT
>CAIYJV010000003.1 GCA_903926605.1 uncultured Bacteroidota bacterium | reverse complement strand
CGCCCGTGCTGGCAGGCAGCAAAGCAGTGTGGGTAGATGCACCATTAGCACCTACAGCACCACTTTGTATTTTTGATATGGGCAGTGTCTGCGCCTGGATGGCCTGAACTGCAAATACCATTAAAATAGCCACGTACACACCAATCCTCATGACTGGTGGTACTGACCAACATCTTGGGCTTGTCACCTTCGAAGATGCTAACAGTATCCATTTTTTATTTAGATTTATCATAATGTTGATTTTTGCTTTATAAAAAATATTTTTTCAACTTCTACTGGTTAGATCTTGTGGCAGGTGTAGCAAAGTGCGCTACCTGCGTTGCTCTTGATCAGAAGGTGATTGGCACCGGCTGCGTTATGCGGATCGTGGCAAGAGATACACTGCATTTTAGCAGTTCCGTCTGCAGCAGTTTCCAGCATGTCAGCATTAATGGTACCACCATGTACGCCAGACATTGTTGAACTCGGGTTGTAGAGGTGACGATCATTGTTAGACAGGTTCACATCATACACAAACGAAATAGGGTGAGTAGTGCTCATGTCAGTTCCCTGATTAGCATTACCTACGCCAGAACCACCGTTGAACGTAGCAATTGTAGCTGATGCAGCATATGCTGCAGAACCACCTACGGTAAAGCCGGCCAGAGCAACTGTACCGTCATGACAAGCCAGACAAAGCTTAGAGCTTCCGTCGGGTTGTGTCTGGGTAGAAGAACCATGCTGAGACGAGGTGAATTTGTAACCTGAATATAAGGTGTAGGTCTGGGTAGAAAGTTGGTGCGACCACAGTGGTGCGTTAGATCCCGCCGTGGTGATGTTGGCGGTGTGCGGAGTATGGCAGGGCAAACATATTTGTCCCTGGTAGGAGGCTGCTACTGGTGCAGTAAAGTTCCATGTATTCACGGCCTGTGAAAAGTCATGCTTTGAACCAACTATTGTTCCTTGTCCGAAACTTAAATTCGAAAGCCCCAGAAGTATAGAACCTGCGAGAAAAAATGTTTTAAATCTCATAAATATGTAGTTTATTTATTGTTGAAAATTTGTTTTTAAAAATTTTTGCTGCCCGGCACTATTTCTTGTGACAGGTTAAACATAAAGCACTTCCAACATTGCTGACCCTGAGGAATTTCGCAATGGTTGGGTCGTGTACTTCATGGCAGGAAGAGCACTGAACTTTCATATTCTGGTCAAGGAAATCATTTGCGATCGTTCCACCCATGCCTGAAGGAGCAGTAGTAGGATCGTTCAAAGCTCCGTCGTTGGCCGCAAGAGTCTGGTCATAACGGAAAGAAATGGGGTGTGTACCGGCAAGGCTACCATTGGTACTTGCTGTACCACCGAGGCTAGGTCCGCCGTTGGGGCTGAACATCGTGTTACCATGGTTAAAATACTGGGCTACACCTGTAGTACCCTGGTATTTTCCACCAAACTGGTTAACAGCGGTTTGTCCGTCATGGCAGCTAAGACACATTTTAGATGGTCCGTCGGGTTGTGGAGCTGCGCTACCGTTACCACCCATGCCGGTTTTACTGAAATTGTAGCCGGTGTAGGTTGCGAATACCGATGTGGTGGTACCGTGATTCCACAAAGGCTGGTAATTTGCGTCTGTATGGTGCGGCGCGTGGCACACAATACATAATTCCCCTGTGGTGTTGTACAGGGTGTTGCCTGCTGTTGAAAAGTCATGTGATGACCCTGCAATTTGTCCTCTGCTGAGCGGTGTAAGTCCGAGGATCAAAGAACTTAACAAAACTAATCTCTTTAGTTTCATAATCTTTTGTTTTTAAATTGTTAAGAAAATTTTAAAGTGTTTACAATGAATAAACAGCACAAAAGTAGGCTCACCTATATGACAGAACAATGACAATGATTAGTCTGATGTTTGTGTTTTCGCACTTTTGTGATAATAAAAATTTAATACAATAATTGTCTCAGACTATATTTTGAATTTTTTTTGATTGTATTAGAGTAAATTATTTTATAATGTTATAAATACAAAATAATAACAATACGCACAACATTTATTGAAAAAACACTAAGTGTTTATGTGCTTCTAAGCGCCTATTTATCAATATATTAATCATTTTTTAGCGTTGTCATAAGTTTTAGTATAAAAAAAACAATTTGAATTAAAATAGAGTTAAAAAAAATAATTCAAATTGAAACTGTAAATTTGAATGGCAAAAAAAATATTTTGACTTCTGTCCACTATTTTTTTGTCATCGTTTTCAAAATGTAAAGATGACGGTCGTCACCGAAACCGGAATTCGCGTTTTGTTTTGTTTTTTATTCAGATTTGGATTTTGTTTTTCGCAGATTAGAATTGTTAACCGTCCGAGTGTGTTTTTTGTCTGGGGATGTGGGGTAATGCGCCAGTTTAGTCGCGGTTCGGGCGAAAGGCCAGAAGTTTATACGCTTATTTTATGTTTTGTTTGTTAACTTGTGTGTCGTTAAATAAAAAAACGTATTTTGTGCTTTATGAGGTCATTTTTGCAACAGAAAAGCAACCGGCTAAGTATCTATATATTATTGGCAATGATTTTCGGTGTCGTACTGGGCGGGATCTTGAATCGTTTTTTTGCCACACATCCTGAGGTGAAATCCGAGTCTGTACTAGAGCCATTCTCACTTATGGGCGATGTATTTCTGCGACTGATAAAAATGATCGTGGCACCCTTGGTATTTACCACGCTGGTAACAGGAGTAGCCAAACAGGGCGACCTGAAAACTGTGGGTCGGGTAGGGGGCAAGACTATGATCTGGTTCCTGGCCGGCACATTCACCAGCTTGTTTCTGGGCATGTTGATGGTAAACCTATTTCATCCTGGTTCAGAAATGCATATTGTTCCCCCTCCGGTTACAGATGGCGGCCATGTCAATTCCGGAATGACCCTGCGGGAATTTATTTATCACGTGGTACCCATAAGCCTGTTTGATGCCATGTCGAAGAACGAGATACTGCAGGTAGTTGTATTTTCTGTTTTTTTCGGTGCAGCGGCCACTACTCTGGGCGAAAAAGGCAAGTCGCTGCTGAACGCACTGGACAATATAGCGCATGTGATCTTGAAAATGACCACTTATATAATGAACCTTGCACCCATAGCCGTATTTGGTGCCATGACCGCGGTCATATCCAAACAGGGCCCGTCTATTCTGGCTGCGTATTCAAAATTTATTGTAGAATTTTATTTTTCCCTACTGTTATTGTTGCTGGTATTATTAACTGCGGCTTATTTGTTTATCAGGCGCAGGGTGTTTAGTCTGATGGCGGCTATCAAAGAGCCCGTCCTTATTGCATTTACCACCAACAGCAGTGAGGCGGCTTTTCCCCGGCTCCTGCTCATACTCGAGCGTTTCGGTTGCAATGAAAAAATAGTAAGTTTTGTGTTGCCGCTGGGCTATTCCTTCAATCTGGACGGATCAATGATGTATATGACGTTTGCATCACTTTTCATTGCTCAGTCCTATGGCATGCCCATGGCATTTGGCACCCAGGTCACCATGCTGCTGGTCCTGATGATCACCAGCAAGGGGATAGCAGGTGTACCGCGTGCATCGTTGGTTGTAATCGCGGCCACACTTGCCACTTTTAAAATTCCTGAAGCCGGTATGGGCCTACTGCTGGGTATAGATCCTATTATGGATATGGGCAGGGCGGCTATGAACGTGGTGGGCAATAGTATAGCTACCGTAATCGTAGACAGATGGGAGACCGGAAAGGCTGCATAGCCTGCGGTTATGGAGCCCTTAATTGCCAAAGGTTTGTAATTGTTAAAATATTTATCTAATTTTCGCCCCTTTACAGTTTTACTGAAGGATTAATATGCATCAAGTCGTAGATATATTAAAAACATTACTGGCAGATCCCGACCATCTGATGAACTGGATTCAGATTCATGGAGGATTGTATGTGGTGATGTTCATAATTTTTGCAGAGACGGGTTTATTTCTTGGTTTTTTCCTGCCTGGCGATTCCCTCCTTTTTATTACAGGTATCATTATTGCAAATACACAGGCACCTTTTGGCAATGCATTTGTAAACATTTTGTACTGGATGCTGCTCATTGTTTTTTCTGCGGTGGTGGGCAATCTGGTCGGTTATTTTGTGGGACGTGAATCGGGTCATTTGTGGTTTGAGAAAAAAGACACCTTTTTCTTTAAAAAGAAGCATTTGAAGCAAGCACACGACTATTTTGAGAAAAAAGGCAGCGTGGCTATTATTCTTGGCCGTTTTCTACCCATCGTGCGCACCTTTATACCTATAGTAGCTGGTATAGTGGATATGAGTTTCAAAAAATTCTTTTTATACACCATAGTTGGTGGTGTTGCCTGGGTATGCAGTATGGTAACAGCAGGCTACTTACTTGGTCACAACGAATTTGTAAAGCACAATATTGACAAGATTACTATTGGCCTTATTTTAGTGACAACTTTACCCGTATTGTTTAAAATGTTTTTTGGCAAAAAGAAACAGGCAGAAGTCTGAAAATTGCTACCAACCCCCAAATGACGGACAAAAAAGCCATAGGATTGCTGAGTGTGCCGGTAATAGTTGCCGCACTGGGTTATTTCGTAGACATCTACGACCTGCTGCTGTTCAGCATCATCCGGATAAAAAGTCTCAGAAGCATCGGTCTCGACGAACACATGGTGGAACTGAATGGCATGCACATTATTTCCATTCAAATGGGCGGTTTGTTGCTGGGGGGCTTCATTTGGGGGATATTGGGTGATAAAAAAGGAAGGCTGAGCGTATTGTTTGGCTCTATATTGCTGTATTCTCTGGCTAACATAGCCAATGGTTTTGTACACACGGTTTTTCAGTACGAGGTGGCCAGATTTATTGCCGGTATAGGACTTGCCGGAGAACTGGGTGCGGGTGTAACGCTGGTGAGTGAGTTGGTATCGAAAGAAAAGCGCGGCATCGCTACTTCCATTGTAGCAGGTGTGGGCCTTACGGGTGCTATTGCCGCATATGCGGTGGCCCATTCATTTGAATGGATGCAGCGTTTTGGCGGACCTTTATTGGTAAATTGGGCGACAGCGGTAATTAAAGATGGCAATGACTGGAGGTATTGTTATTTTCTGGGTGGTATTCTGGGATTCCTGTTGCTGATCATGCGGGTGAGTGTGTTTGAGTCTGGTATGTACAAGCATATGCAGATGGACAACAACCGTAAAGGAAACCTGGGGATGTTTTTCGAGAAGAAATACCGGATGAAAAAATATATTCTGGCCATGCTGATAGGTTTACCATGCTGGTATGTAATTGGTATTCTGCTTACGTTCTCAAAAGAATTCGGAGAGCATTTTGGAATTAAAGAACCGATCGATTCCGGTAAAGCTGTAATGTATGCGTACATATTTATTTCTATCGGTGACTTGCTGATCGGATTTATCAGTAATTACTGGAAAAGCAGGAAGAAGGCACTGATGTTCTATTATGTACTCACTGTCATAGGGATCATAGCTTATTTTACACAGAAAAACGGAACTGCCACATTTATGTATGTGGTCTGCATGTTCCTCGGATTTGCGACCGGCTTCTGGGCATTGTTCGTGACGATGGCAGCAGAACATTTTGGTACGAACCTGCGTGCTACAGTGACTACTACAGTGCCGAATATGGTACGCGGTAGTTTGATCCCGATGTTGTTCTTTTTTGATCTGCTCGCAAAGCATCTTGATTATCTCACATCGGCCATCATTACTGGTGTTGTGGTCATGATCATCAGTATCATTGCGGTCGCGATGACCGAAGAGACCTTTGGTAAGGACCTGAATTATGTGGAAGAATAGTTTTTGCCTACGCTAAAATGAGTTCCGAAGATATAAGTTTGAATAAGTACATCAGCTCTACCGGGTTTTGTTCCCGACGGGAGGCTGATAAGTTAATAGAACAGGCCCGTGTAACCATAAACGGAGAACTGGCGCTGGCTACAAACCGTGTGGCACCGGGCGATGATGTGGAAGTGGATGGAGAACCTCTTTTCAAAAAAACGAAGCCTATTTACATTGTGCTCAACAAGCCAGTGGGTATTACTTCTACCACGGAAACAACGGACAAGACGAATATCATTAGTTTCATTAACCATCCGAAGCGAATTTTCCCAATAGGCAGGCTTGATAAAGATTCTGACGGGCTGATCCTGCTGACCAACGATGGCGACATCGTGAATAAAATACTGCGCTCCGCCAATCAGCACGAAAAAGAATATCTGGTTACGGTGAACAAGCCGATCACGCAGGCTTTTATACAGGGTATGTCCACGGGTGTACCCATACTGGATACGACGACCGGAAAGTGCTATGTAAAGCAGGAAGGTGATAAGCGATTCAAAATAATCCTGAAACAAGGGCTGAACCGGCAGATTCGACGTATGTGTCAATATTTCGGCTACGATGTGGTAAGGCTTACACGTATCCGAGTCATGAACATCAAACTGGGCAATCTTGCCATGGGGTCGTGGCGCTACCTGACCCCCGAAGAAACCAGCAAACTGAATGATCTGTTGTCGGACTCAGAGAAAACCGCGCCGAACAAGAAATAGTTACAGCACACCCTTTTTTACGTCGTTTGCCGAAAGGTTCAGCATCGCCAAACCGGAAGCGATTATTATTGCAATTATCATGAGTATTTCGTTGGAAAAAGGAACTGCCAGGTAAGCAATATCCGCTGCGCCCTGGGTCATGAGCACGATCTCGTTCAGGATGACTCCGGACACGAATACCCAAACGCCGGTTGCAGCGAGTTTTCGGGTGGCCGGGACAAGCAGGCGCAACGAATATCCGAGTATAAAGAGTGAAATAAATCCCAGTAATACCAGGTGCAAATAGCCGATGACAATTGGCCTGAAACCAAATGCCAGATTACTGAGCACGGGTACCACAGATGCAGCCTGTAGTACGATCTTGATCGTGAAGGCCAGCAGCGAAAGGCTCAGGATTTTGTGTTGCGTTGCTCCGAGAACCTGCCTTAGGTAGGGCCACGCGTTGTACAAAGCACGGAGGAGGTAAATGCAACCCGCTATTTGCATTCCAACAGCAGCAATGACAAATGCATAAAGGTAAACTGGCAAATTGAGCCACAACACCGAAAGCAGGTATGCCGGTACGGCTGCATACACGAACAGCAGGTAGATACGCATGTTATCGGTATCGTTAATGCCGGCTTCTGTCAGCTTTCCTGCCAACAGCCCCAGCACAGCGAAGGAGAACCAACCATTGTATTGAAAATGAAGGAAGAAATAGACCGAAGATAAGTAGTGGTCGGGAGTACTATGGTGCGTGGCCATCATATAGGCCAATGAGAATGCACCAAGTGAACTTAGCACATTGAATACAGATCCTGCGAGGAACCATTTATGCGAAACGGTTTTTTCGGGCAGGGTTTTCACATCGCGAAAAAGCAGCAAGGCGAACCAAACACCCGCGGCGATCGCGCCATTCGAAAATAAAATGGAAATGAGTCCGTATCCCTGAACCGGAAAGCTCAACAACATACCCCATGCACAAGCCAGGTTGAGCCATAAGACTTTATTGTAGCGTTCAAATTTTTGGGGAGTACTACTGGTTACACTGTGTGCGATCAGCGCCATAAGTGCCTGTGAAACCCATCCCGAAAATGCAAAATGAGAATGGCCATGCAGCAGATTTTTCTGGTCTATCCATGGTAAGTAAAAAAGTATTTTATATCGAAGTAAGACGCCGGCAAGCGAAACGATGAATAAATTAAAAAATGCCAACCGCAACCATTTCCGTATACACATCTGCAAGTAAATTTTGGCCGGCCAAAAGAACTAACTTTTGTGACCATGCGATATGAGTGGAGTCATATCCTCGCAGTAAACCTTGCCCTTTTTAATGCAGATTTCGCCGCGCTCGTGCATATTGCGTATAGCCCGGATCACAGTCTCCACCCGCAGGCAAGTCATATTGGCGATCTGCTGACGCGTAAGCTTCAGGCGACCACAATCCTGACACACATTGTGATGGGTATCTTTAAGATAGCGTATCAGCGATGCTATACGTTCTTCGGGTTCCTTGCCAACCAACTCCTTCAACATGAAAAACTTAAATCGCAGCCGCTCGGCGAGCAATTTGGAGAACTGAAAGTGAATTTCAGGGTGGTCGTTCAGCAACTGATGAAATGTATCCCGATGCAGTTTTATGATCACCGATTCCTCATCGGCAACAGCGCTGGCTGCATAGGGGCCTTCGTCAAACAGGGGTAGTTCGCCGAAAGTTTCGCCTGGTTCAATCAGATCCTGCAGATACTCCTTGCCCTCGTAATTGACATTGGACCAGCGAATGGAGCCACTGACCAACTGGTAGTAAAAATTACAACGCCCGCCTTCCATGAAAATCATGTCTCCCTTATCCAGTTTTTTATAGGCGGCACCCAAAGCCAGCAAAAGATTGATATCAATAAACATATATACAGATTGGCGATTGTATGGCAAAATTAGGCAACTGGAATCCCGCGGCTCTGACCCATGTCACGTTCTGGGGTGATAACAATCACCGTCAAGGTTTTCGTAAATTTTAAAAGAGCTGTAACCCTTTACTGGCAAGTGTTTTGTTGGTTTTTAATCGTTTTTTCAGTTGCTATTTTTGGGGGGCTCCCCGGAGTTTATGATTGCACGCATAAACGCAGGTATGAATGTGTGATAATGTTGCATAGAATTTACAAACAACAATTTCAAAGTTATGAAAAAAGCATTGATTTTATCGGTTATCTGCGTTGTTCTGGCTGCCTGCGGAGGCGCTAACAAGGGCGGAGAAAACACAACTGCCGGGCAAGACGCGGCAGCGGCCCCTAAGGATGGCAATCCCTCTTATGATCCAAACAGAGGTTCTGGAAAATTTACGCATGTAGATATTGCCCCTGCTTTGAATGAAGCAATGGCAGAAAACGGAAAAAAAGTATTTGAAGTGAAGTGCAGTGCATGTCATAAACTGACCGAAGAAAAGCTGGTCGGTCCGGGCTGGAAGGGCGTAACCAGCCGTCATCAGGCAGAGTGGATCATGAACTTCGTGACCAATACCGACGAGATGATAAGCAAAGACCCTAAAGCCCAGGCTATGCTGGAACTGTGTCTGGTGCGCATGCCGAACCAGAACGTTACGGACGATGACGCCAGGAACATTTATGAATTTATGAGAAAAAATGACGGAGTTAAATAATACCAGCCTTCACCTAAAAAAAGAATAAACTTATGAAAAACAACAAAATGGTCCTTTTGCCTGCGCTGGCGCTACTGGCGTTGGGCGGTAATTCATGCAAGCCGAAAAATACCGGTGACGCTGTAACCGGCGACGCGGCTTCAAAAGCTTATGTGGCCCCCGGCAAGTACGATGAATTTTACGACTTTGTCTCGGGTGGTTTCAGCGGACAGCTCAGCGTGTACGGTCTCCCCAGCGGCAGGCTGCTGCGTGTGATCCCTGTATTTTCTGTCGATCCTGAAAAAGGATATGGTTTCAGTGAAGAAACCAAACCAATGTTTAACACCACACATGGCTTTGTGCCATGGGATGATCTGCATCATACTGAGCTATCTCAGACCAATGGCGAAATAGACGGAAGGTGGGTTTTTGGCAATGCCAACAATACACCCCGTATTGCCCGTATTGATCTCACCACATTTCGCACTGCAGAGATCATAGAGCTGCCTAATAGCGGCGGTAACCACAGTTCGCCCTTCATCACAGAAAACACGGAATACGTAGTGGCTGGTACACGTTTCAGTGTGCCACCGGACTATGAAAACGGAGATGTGCCGATCAATACCTATAAAAAGAATTTTAAAGGCCACATCAGTTTCGTGAGTGTCGGAAAAGACGACGGCAAGATGGACGTTGCGTTCCAGATCGAATGCCCAGGAATAAATTTCGACCTGTCTCATGCAGGTAAGGGAAAATCGCATGGTTGGTTTTTCTTCAGTTGTTACAATACCGAGCAGGCAAATACACTGCTGGAAGTAAATGCATCGCAGCGAGACAAAGACTTTATCATGGCGGTGAATTGGAAGAAGGCAGAGGAATTGGTTAAGGCTGGAAAAGGAAAGAAAGTGGCTACCAGCTATGTGCACAATGTGTACAACGAAAAATCTCATACCGCCACCACCGAAACGAAAAAAGAAGTACTGGTGCTGGATTCTAAAGAATTTAAGGATCTGTGTTACTTCATACCCTGTCCCAAATCTCCGCATGGTTGCGATGTGGATCCTACCGGTGAATATATAGTGGGTAGCGGAAAACTGGCTGCGTTGATTCCGGTTTTCAGCTTCGAAAAAATAATGAAGGCCATAAGCGACAAGGCATTTGAAGGAGCGTATGATGGCGTAAGCGTGATAAAGTACGAAGCAGCACTCTATGGCGAGGTAAAAAAACCTGGTCTGGGCCCTTTACATACAGAGTTTGACGGTAAGGGTAATGCCTATACATCTATGTTCGTGTCTAGCGAAGTAGTGAAATGGAATATCAAAGACCTCAAAGTGCTGGACCGGGTGCCAACTTACTATTCTGTAGGTCACTTGTCTATTCCCGGCGGCGATACCCGCAAGCCCAATGCTAAATATCTGGTGGCATATAACAAGATCACCAAGGACAGGTATTTGCCTACTGGTCCTGAACTGGCACAAAGCGCCCAACTTTTTGATATCTCCGGCGACAAAATGCAGTTGATCCTTGACTTCCCGACAATTGGGGAGCCTCACTATGCACAAGCCGTGAGTGCCGATGTAATCAAGAACCGCAGTGTGAAATTTTATAAGATCGAGGAGAACGAAAACAAGTACGCTACCAAGGGTGAGAAAATGGCCAAGGTTGTTCGCGAGGGCAACAGAATAGACGTGTACCTTACAGCCATACGTTCGCACTTTGTACCGGATAACATAGAAGGTATAAGAATGGGTGATGAGGTTTATTTTCATGTCACCAATCTGGAGCAAGACTGGGACGTACCGCATGGCTTCGCCATTAAAGGCGGGCTAACTTCCGAGTTGCTGATTATGCCCGGAGAAACCCAAACCATAAGGTGGACTCCCGACAGGGTAGGCATGTACCCATTTTATTGTACCGACTTCTGCAGCGCACTGCATCAGGAGATGTCGGGATACCTGAGGGTTTCGCCCGCAGGAAGCAAAGTGCCGCTGATGTTCGGTACCGGGACCAATCAACCCGTGGCCGATAGCGTAAAGAAAGGATAATTCGTACAACTGAAGTCTATGAATACAGATCCGGCCTGTTGGCAAACAACGCTGGCAGGCCGGATTTTTTCGATCCTCAAAAAAATTGGAACGTGAAAAAGGATAGTTTGAGATTAGTGACCCGTATTGCTGCGGTGATCAGCGGGGTCTGCCTGTTTTCGGTACTGTATTTTCCAGTGTGGCGGATAGAATTGAACGCACCCCAGTATCCGGAAGGTCTGTGCCTGCAGATACATGCGAACGGGATCAGAGGCGATGTAAATATTATTAACGGTCTGAACCACTATATAGGTATGCGCTCCTTGCACGACAGGGACTTTCCGGAATTTTTGGTGTTGCCGTACTGCATCATATTCTTCTCGGTGCTTTTTCTACTTACAGCGTTGGTGAACAGGAAAAAATTGTTGGTAGCATCTACCACACTCTATGCGGCTTTTGGTGTGCTTGCTATGGTTGACTTCTGGAAGTGGGAATATAATTATGGTCACAACCTGGATCCGCATGCCGCCATAGTAGTGCCCGGTATGGCCTATCAGCCGCCACTAATAGGATTTAAACAACTACTGAATTTCGGTGCATATTCGGTGCCTGACGTAGGCGGAATCCTTTTTATTCTGAGTGGAGTTTTGATGTTGGGCTTCGTGATATTGGAGTACAAATGGAAAAGAAAATCTACGTCATGGCCAATACCCGCAATGGCTGCTTTGATAAGCGTTTTTACGTTGGTAGGCTGTAATAAAGGCCCGGAAGCGATCAGGGTGGGTAAGGACAATTGTGCTTCCTGCCGGATGACCATTGAAGATCCCAGGTTTGGCGCGGAGCTAATTACATCCAGGGGGGTGGTTTATAAGTTTGATGATATTCACTGTTTGCAAGACTTTTTAGGTAAAACAGAGCCAAAACAAGCGGCCGGCGCGAAAATTTATTTTTCAGATTTCTGCAACAGTCACAATTTGGTAGAGGCGCAATTATCCTGGCTGCTGAAAAGCCAGGACCTCAGATGCCCTATGGATGGCCACCTGGCTGCGTTTTCGAATACAGATTCATTGAAGGTGGCATTAGACGTGTATCATGGTGAGATTGTAAAATGGACCAACCTGCAATGAGAGCTGCATTAGCGATAGCGGTCTGGGCAATTACTTTCTGCGGAAAGGCTTCGGGAAATAGCCTGTATGTGGGTCCGAACGAAGTATACAGGACAATTGCGTCTGCCGTGTCCGCTTCTGTTGCCGGTGATACGGTATATGTGGCAGGCGGTACTTACAGGGAGCAACGATTAAAAATAGATAAGGCGCTGACGCTGATTGGAAAAAACTTCCCGGTTATTGACGGAGAAAACAAGTATGAAAACGTGTCTGTACTCGCGGATCATGTTGTATTTACCGGGTTTGCAGTGTGTAATTCCGGTGTGTCCAGCATGAATGATATTGCGGGTCTGAAAATTTACGACCGGGCGAATGTGTTGATAGAAGGTAACAGATTTGAAAATTGTTTCTTCGGAATTTACGCTCAAAAATGCACTGATTGTATTATACGTAACAATACCTTAGTTGCACGGAAAATACAGGAACAGCAGAGTGGCAACGGTATACATTGCTGGAAGTGCGACAATATGCAGATCATCGCCAACAGTGTTACAGGACAGCGGGATGGGATCTACTTTGAGTTTGTGACGCACTCTGTTATCTGGCGAAATATCTCGAGTCGCAACCTGCGTTACGGTCTTCATTTTATGTTCTCGAATTCCGACACGTATGCAGCTAATATTTTCGAACACAATGGGGCTGGAGTGTCGGTCATGTTTTCCAATCATGTCACGATGCTGCATAATTATTTCAGGGATAACCAGGGAGATGCAGCTTATGGTATCCTGTTAAAAGAGATATCGGACAGCTATATTGACGGCAATTATTTCGTGGGCAATACCAGTGGGATATTGGTTGAAGGTGCCAGCAGGGTCTCTATGTTCCGAAACAGTTTCCGCTCCAATGGCTGGGCCATTAAGGTTCAGGCGTCTTGCCAGGAGATTGAGCTGAAGGGTAACAATTTCATGGGCAATACCTATGACGTGGGGACCAACGGGTCGTTGGTGCTGAATACGTTTGACGGGAACTACTGGGACAAATATGAGGGGTACGACCTCAATAAGGACAAGGTTGGTGATGTGCCCTATCATCCGGTAAGTCTGTTTGGAATGATCACTGAAAAGTACCCGGTGGCAATGATGCTGTTTCACAGCCTGACAGCTGCATTGATTGATAAAACTGAACGAGTGCTTCCCTCTATAACTCCTGAATTGTTGAAAGATAACCACCCTTTAATGAAACCATTGAAACTATGATCGAAGTGCACGATATCGAGAAATCTTTTGGAAAGCTAAGGGTACTAAATAAAGTTAGTTTTTCGGCCCAGAAGGGGCAGTGTGTTGCACTGATAGGGCCGAACGGATGCGGGAAGACCACTTTGCTGAAAAGTGTACTGGGCATGGTAGTGCCAGATGCAGGCAGTATACGCGTAAATGGCACTGAAATTTCAGGGGAATGGGCATATAGATCGGGCATAGGCTATATGCCGCAGATCGGACATTACCCTGAACAGATGAAGATAGGGCAGGTGATAGATATGATTTGCGATATACGGCAGTCTACGGAACGTGCCGACGAAGATTTGATAGGAGCATTCAGATTAAAAGAATTGTACCATAAGCGCATGGGAACACTTTCGGGTGGTACGTTGCAGAAAGTAAGTGCATCCATAGCCTTTCTTAAAAACCCAGGTATACTCATATTGGACGAACCTACTGCAGGACTTGACCCTGTTTCGGCAGAAATATTGTGCGATAAAATATTGGCCGAACAGGGGCGTGGCAAGCTGGTGATCATCACCTCGCATGTACTGAGTGAACTGGACGATCTTGTATCTCATGTAGCCTATATGCAAGACGGAGATCTGCTATTTTACAAAACGCTTGATGCGTTGAAAGAATCAACAGGTACGCGCAAACTGTCTAAAGCGGTAGCTGCTATAATGACAAATAAAGTATCATGCTGAAAGTAGTAAAATATATTCTCACAGACATTCTGCGTAATAAGGTAGTGATAGGCTATGCGCTGTTGTTACTGCTTGTTTCGCTCAGTGTTTTTTCGCTTGAGGATAATTCACAAAAGGGTATGCTCAGTTTGTTGAATATCACCTTGTTCATCGTGCCTTTAGTGTGCATTGTTTTCTCCACGATCTATCTGTACAATAGTGCAGAATTCATAGAGTTGCTGGTCAGTCAGCCTGTACGGAGAAGTAGTATCTGGCTCGGAATCTGGTTTGGACTGGCTATCGCACTGTCACTGGCTTTTGTTGCGGGTGCGGGTCTTCCGTTGTTGTTATTGAGACATGACGCATCTGCCGTACTGCTGTTTTTTATTGGAATTATTTTGTCGTTGGTTTTTGTATCTGTGGCAATGGTTTCGGCTGTAATAAGCCGGGATAAAGCACGCGGCATAGGTATGTCGGTATTGTTGTGGTTGTACTTTGCCTTGGTGTTCGACGGAATTGTGTTGTTCTTTCTGTTTCAGTTTGCGGATTATCCACTGGAGAAAGCAATGATGGTGCTGAGCAGTTTTAATCCTATAGACCTGGCCCGCATACTTGTGTTGTTGCAAATGGATGTCTCCGCTTTAATGGGATATACCGGTGCAATTTTTAAAGATTTTTTCGGGACAGCCTTGGGTATAGGTGTTTCCTTTGTAGTATTGGTGGCATGGGTAGTATTGCCATTGTGGTATTCTGTAAAACGATTTGAGCATAAAGACTTGTGAACATGAAAAAGGATATTGAAGCCAGGGCAGACATTGAGTTGCTGATTAACCGGTTTTATGAAGTGGTGCGGGAGGACGAGCTCCTGGGCAAGTTCTTCGCACATGTGAATTGGGAAACCCATCTTCCTATCATGTACAATTTCTGGGAAAATACTCTTTTTTATACGGGTGGCTACACAGGGAATCCGTTGAAGATCCACATGAATTTTCACCTCCGGTTCCCAATGTCGCAGGATCATTTCCAACGGTGGGAGCAACTTTTCGTGTCTACACTGGACGGGTTATTTGCGGGCGAAAAAACAGAGCTTGCACGGCAACGTGCATTCAGTATTTCTACAGTCATGCAGATAAAGATGTTCCCTGATAAAAATTAAAGGCCGCCAGGAATGGCAGCCTTTATTTGCTAATTATGGGTAGGTCATTTCTTTGCAGGAGTCAGTACTCCATCAATTACGTGAATAATTCCATTTGACGCCTGAATGGAAGCAACTATGGTCGCAGTACCATTGACAATTGTTTTGCCGTCCTTTTTAGAGATCGTTATGTTGTCTCCGTTTACCTGGCCAATACTCTGTCCGTCGTGAAGCTGCTCTTCCGAGAATACGCCGACAGAGACATGGTATTGCAAAATGTCTACCAGATTTTCTTTCTTTTCTGGTTTCAGAAGGCCTTCTATGGTTCCCGCCGGTAGTTTGTCGAAAGCGGCGTTTGTGGGTGCGAATACGGTAAAAGGTCCTGCATTGCTCAATGCATTAACAAGGTCGGCGGCCTGTACGGCTTTCACCAGTGTGGTGTGATCCTTGCTGCCAACGGCGACCTGTACGATGTTCTTTTGCGATACATCGTCTTTTACGTCCGACTGACCTTTGGAGGTTTCTGTGGCCTGTTCGGGACTTGCAGGTACACTGGATTCGTTGTTGCAGGAAGCAAAGGCCAGGCTCAAAAAGAGTAAGATTGGAATAGTGCGCTTTTTCATATTGCGGAATGTTTGGTTAATTAATTAAGACTAAAAGTATATACCTGTTTATCTCGCCTTTATGCGTAGAATCACAAATGACGAATGTCATAACCAAAGTTGTATTCTGTATATATAGGCCATGGGGATGGACACCGTTTTGGGCGCAAACGATGTGTTGCTGAAAGCAGGAGTCCGGATAACTTTTGTTGCTTAATCTGACCCTCGTTATTCTTCGGTAGGAGTAAGGAAATTTCGTCCTGGATGGCCACGCAAATCCATAAGCCACACCAATGTCAGCATGGTCAATCATTATGATGGGCCGTAGCCCGGCAATTGGTTAATATCCTCTGACTATTAAAGATGGAAACCCCCCTGGATAGTTGCCTTGCAATGTGCCTCAGATTTTGCTCAACTCTGTTTTTTGAAGGCGCGATCTAGTCTATGGTTCAGAAGAAATTCCTGCGGTCGCGTTTACCCCAGATTCGCAGTATGAAAAATGCAAAGATCATTCCCCCTATGTGCGCAAAATGCGCCACATTATCTCCGGCAGAATTTTGTATGCCCGATGTAAGTTCAAACAATGCATAAGCGCCAACCACCCACTTGGCTTTAACCGGTATAGGAGGGAAAATGAGCATTAATTCTGTGTTTGGAAAAAGGTAGCCGAAGGCGAACAATACCCCGAAAACTGCACCAGATGCGCCGACAGTAGCCACGTTGATCATGGAATAGTAGTATTGGTTGATGCCATTAAAGCTGATTTCCGCACAGTCTGGATTGGTTTTCCAATCAGAAAATGTAAGACCACCACTAAGGTGGTGATTTCGGATAAAATTGATATATTCCTGATAATTCGGATTGTGCTGAAATCTCAGAAAATCGTTATGGAACGACATGAATTCGTAGGTGAGAACGCCCATGTGGCAGGCTGCTGCACCGAGTCCGCACACAAAATAGAAGATAAGGAAGCGTTTGGCCCCCCACATATTTTCCAGTATACGGCCAAACATCCAAAGGGCGAACATATTGGAGAATAAATGCCAGAAGGTAAGGTTAAAGTCCTGCGCATCGCCATGCATGAAAAGGTGGGTGAAAGGTTGCCACCATTTAAACAATGGAGAGGCCCAGTAATGCAGGCCTAAATAGTCGGCCAGATTAATGCCCTGTCTGCCTAGTGCATACTGAATAAGCACCATCAGTACATTGATGATGATAATGTTTTTAACCACGGGTGGAAGCACCTGGAATCCTCCCGGCCTGAAGTTTGCCATGGTGCAAATGTAACGGAAAGTGGGAAAAGGTACTACGGGAGCAGGTAGTATGGCTGTTGGGTTCAGAATGCCGTTATCCTGCGGAGATTTAATCTTTACCTTTGCGGTCAAATCAAAACAAATGCAGTATTTCAGGTATTATACCAAGCTCAGGCAGTTGACCTATTTTTTGTTGCTGGTATTTACTTTTTTTCTGGTGGCCAATATTCTGCTCAATGGGGTTATGTTCAAAGCTTGGGGCATATCGCTCGCGCAGATAGAGGGAATGAATGATAAAAGTCCTTTGTCTCTTATTCGTGCTGCGCAAATTGTGCAGGGTATTTCCAGCCTGTTGGTGTTTTTCCTGCCGGGATTTGTTTTTGCTTATCTGGCGCACCCCCGGCCCATGCAATATCTGGGATTGGTAAAGCCCGGCAAAAATGTGCAGTTTGTTCTGGTTTTGTTGGCCATGTTGGGCGCCATGCCCGTGTTGCAATTACTGGAGGGCGTTATCGGAAAGATAGACTTTGGGCCTGCGGTTCGAAAAACACAAGAGGCAAATGATAATATGATGAGTGCCATGCTCACTATGCCCGATTTTTGGGCATTTCTTCGTGCATTCCTGGTAATGGCCATCATCCCGGGCCTTGGAGAAGAGGTTTTTTTTCGGGGTGTGATGATGCGGTTTGCCAGGGTGAACGGCAGGAAGATGATCTTCCCGATTATGTTTACAGGGTTGGTGTTTGCGATGGCCCATTCCAATGTATACGGCTATTTGTCTATTTTTCTGGCAGGTTCGTTGCTCGGGGGCATCTACTACCTTACCGGTTCACTTTGGTGTAGTATACTGGCACATGTGTTCTTCAATGGCTTTCAGGTTATTCTTACCTATCTGGCTGTGCGCATACCATCTCTAAAGGCATTTACAGATTCGGCTGGTGTCGCCCAGATTATTCCGTGGGCAATAGGCGGTGCAGTGGTTTTCTCCGTATCTTTTTACTTGTTGTGGAAGCATAAGACCCCCTTTCCCGAAAATTGGCCGGTTGATTTCACCAATGATGAACTGAAACAAGGTGCTGCCGCAGATAATGTTTAAATTTGTGTGGTCTTAACCAATTTTTATGGCACTTAACCTTCCCGTTTTTTACCAGCGCACCGCCAGCGCGGTAGTATTTGCGGCAATTATGCTTGGTGGATTACTTTGGAATAGTTGGTCGCTGATCGTACTGGCAGGCCTGATAGAATATCTGTGTATGAAGGAGTATATACAGTTAGTGCAGAAAATGGATCCGGATACGCATTGGCCGCCAAACCTTATCTGGGTGGTACAGGCTTTGGGATTGATCTGGTTGTTTTTGTCTTCTGTGTATTATAGTTATCAGTCGCCATGGCCAGCGTTAATATGTGCGCCTGCATTTGTTTTTCTCGCGGCTATGCTGCCGGAAAAAGGAAACTGGAAAGCTGGCATGTACGCTGTAGCCGGGTTCCTTTACATCGTGCTGCCGCTTATGCTGCTGGTGCAGATGCACACCATAAACAAGATAATTCCTCTGGCTATAATTCTCATGATCTGGACAAGTGATACGATGGCCTATTTGGTAGGCTCGTTCATCGGTAAGACGCCATTTTCACCCATTTCACCCAAAAAGACCATGGAAGGAGTTGTGGGTGGAAGTATATTGACTGTGGTTACCGGTGGTGTATTTGGCTATTTTTCCCACTATTACAATATTTACGACTGGATGATACTTTCCCTTATTGTGAGCGTCGCCGCGCCTGCTGGAGATTTGCTGCAATCTAAGATGAAACGAATTGCGGGTGTAAAAGATTCCGGTAATATAATGCCCGGGCATGGCGGGGCACTCGATAGATTTGATTCTGTCCTCGTGGTGCTTCCGTTTACGTTTTGCTATGTTTGGTTTTTTATGCCTTCTATGTTTTAATTTTCAGTTTATGAAGAAGTCTCTTGTTTTTGGTTTGTGGTGTGCGGTGGCAGGCTTGGCTTCCTGCAGTAATCCAAAGGAGTTTAAAGATGCCCAACCCGCAAATGCACCTGTGTTAAGCACCATACCTGTACGGTTGCAAGGCAGGTATGTAGCCACTAACGGAGAATCGGTGTTGAATATCTACCCCAACGCAATGGTCAGGATCTATGATTTTGATGTAAAATGCGAGCGCGACAAATTGCCGGGCGGATATAAACTGGTCGGGGATACGTTGACCATATACGACTACGACGGTTTTAAGGAAACCCAGATCGTAGACCACCTTAATGACACTACGATCGTGTATCATGAACATTTGCTGGACAGTTTTTTTGTGCTCAATCCGTTTTCCGTGCTCAAAGAATCTTCTGGTTATTATTTCCTGAATGAGCATATTCAGACAGATAGTGCGAAGTTTATTTGGGAGGTGCGCGCCATGGCTTTGCAAAAAAGCCTGCTTACGGTTATTTATGTAGATGATGCCGGAGCATTGGGGCGACTTCCTGCCCTTATCGGTACGCCGCAGGACACCCTGCCTGTCGCAAAAAAGCCCTTGCGTAAGAAGTACAAAGAATT
>CAIYJV010000002.1 GCA_903926605.1 uncultured Bacteroidota bacterium | reverse complement strand
GTATTATGCAAATAAAAAATCGCCCTAGGGGGCTGTCCCAAAACTCTCGCCATGTTGGCGAGTTTTTTGTTACAATTAAATTAAAGAATTTTTAAGTAAACAAAAAAATATGACCTTTAAACCGTTCCATCAAAATCAGAACTTGCTCTTGCCCCCATCCTTTGCTGATTTTTTAGGAGATTCCCATGCGGCAGTGATATTGGCTGAATTTATGGCTGATCTTAATACTGCCGCACTGGAACAAAGTTACCACAATACCAATGGTGGCTCCTCGGCGTATCACCCGGTAATGCTTTTGTCTGTATTGGTATATGCATACATGAACAGCATCTTTTCCAGTAGGCAAATAGCAAAAAAGCTACGCCAAGATTTGGCCTTTATGTACCTAGCCGGCAATCAGACTCCTGATTTCAGAACCCTAGCCCGATTCCGCAAAGACAAGGGCAACATGCTCGAATCGGTTTTTGTGCAAGTCGTACACAAAGCAAAAGACTTGGGATTGGTGAGTTTCGGCACCTGCAGTCTGGATGGTACCAAGATCTATGCCAATGCCAGTAAAGACAAAAATACATTCCTCAATAGACAGATTACAGACCTGCTTAAACAGGCGGACGCCGCAGACACACTAGAAGACGAACTCTATGGCGATGAAGCGGACAGCATGCCCGCCGAAGTTAAAACTAAATCAGGCAGGCAGCAGAAAAAGCAACAAAAAACCAAAACAGAACGCGTCAATACCACTGATCCGGACTCAAAGCTCATGCAAATGAAACGTAAAGACTATGCCCAGGCCTTTAATGTACAAACTATTACTGAAAACGGTTTTGTCCTTTCCAATTCCATCTTTAACACTTCCGCTGACCAAGGTACGCTTTTAGGCAGTCTGGAACAATTTAAAGCTCTTCATTCCGATACGCCAGACAAACTTCTGGCAGACAAGGGCTATTCTTCCGAAGATAACTATTCCTTTTGTGAACGAAACCAGATAGACGCCTACATTCCCATATACAAACCGGGTACTGACCTCTCTGGGTATATTTACCACCCTGCTACTGATACATACACGGACAAACGAGGCAGGATATACCGTTTTAAACAACGGATGGAGAAAAAAGATGGAACTTTAAGTAAAAGAGGCAGGTCCAGTGAACCAGTTACTGTAACTTCTCAAAAGAAACTGCATCGCCAATTCAAGCACATTGTCTACCTGTACCAAAACACAAAAACAAAAGCTAAAAAATTTCTCTGTATTTCCCCAGGCTGGCAAAAATACATGAGACAGCAAATGAAAAAACTTTCCACCCACAAAGGCAGGCTGCTCTACCGGAAGCGGATGACAGATGTGGAAGGAGTCTTTGCCAACATTAAACATAACTTAAATTTTACGAGATTCAGGCTAAGAGGGTTTCAAGGGGTAGCCACTGAATGGAATCTCGTCTCGTTAGCCCACAATCTGAAAAAATTACTCTAACTCAAACACTAACAGACCATCAGGTCTTTTTTTGTATTCAAAAACTCCTGGTTAAACAGGAGTTTTGGGACAGCCCCTTTGGGCGGGACTTTAATGTATTGGCTTTCAAAGGAAAACGAGATTTGGGTATACTCGCAAACCGGGGGGAAGGTTACAGCTTTAATTTTTGAT
>CAIYJV010000001.1 GCA_903926605.1 uncultured Bacteroidota bacterium | reverse complement strand
TTGGATGTTTCAAATATTGCTGCTGGCATATATTTAGTGAAAATTTCAGACTCGCGAGGAATTAATTTTAATTCGAAATTTGTAAAATTATGAACCGACTTGCTATCCTGCTATTTGTGAACTTTTTTAGTTTTCAAATAACAGGATTTTGTCAAATAATTACCACAATTGCAGGGGGTGATACATCCGGGTTTTCAGGAGATGGCGATTCATTAATACATGCAAAAATAAATGCACCATTAGGGATATGTTTTGATGGTTTAGGCAATATGTATTTTTCAGATGATTATAACTTTAGGATACGGAAAACAGACACATTTTCTATCGTAAATACGGTTGCTGGCAATGGACTTCACGGATTTTCCGGAGATTATGGATCGGCAACAAGCGCTGAATTCGGAATTACCTTTTACATTGCAGTGGGTTCTGATGGATCATTCTATATCCCGGATCCTGACTTCAATAGAATAAGAAAAGTGGATACTACTGGCATTATTTCAACTATTGCCGGAAATGAATTTTTTGGAAATACTGGTGATGGTGGTTTGGCAACTAACGCTAGCATTGGACATCCAACAGGGGTGGCTTTCGATTGTCTGGGCAATCTGTATTTTACTGATGCATATTATAGCGTTGTTCGTAAAATAAATACCGATGGGATTATTTCGACAATTACAGGTACAGGCGTAAATGGTTACAGCGGTGATGGCGGTGATGCAACAGCGGCTACATTGTACGGTCCAGCAGACTTAACAGTCGACAATCTTGGGAATATTTTCATTTCTGATTTAAAAAACAATGTGATACGAAAAATTAATAGTTTGGGTATAATCTCAACATTCGCGGGAACCGGAGCTTTTGGCTATAGCGGCGACGGTGGATCCGCAACAAATGCACATTTATTTTATCCTGAAGGAATTATCACGGACGAGTTAGGTAATATATATTTTTCTGATGAGGAAAATAATTGTGTGAGAAAAGTTGATTCATCAGGAGTAATTTCGACTATTGTAGGGAATGGGACTTTAGGATTTAGTGGAGACGAGGGAATGGCTACTGAAGCTCAATTAAATAACCCAGCTGGACTAGCTTTTGACAGGCATGGAAATTTGTTTATAACTGATTGTCTCAACAACCGGATACGTAAAGTAACAAACGTTACTAAATTTACCGATGTGAAAGGTCCAGTTAGAGAAATTGATGCTACTGTTTATCCTAATCCGGTAACAAGATACTTAACAGTTGAAAAAGCAAATGGACGCCGGATATTGGTTTACAATTTAATCGGTCAAATATTTTTTTCTACAGATGCTATAAATTCTACAGAAATGGCTATTGATATGAGCAACTGGGAAAACGGTGTCTATTTTATTGAAATAGTTGAAGTTGAAACTGGATCAAGAACAATGAAGAAGATTTTCAAAGATTAATTTCCTTTTTTGTAGCCCAAAAACCTTGATTGGTTGCCTGTGCTTGTGTTTCCGTAAATTTAGCACCACAATAAAAAAATCAAAGAATGGAACAAGTAATAAATTATGATAAAAGCAAAGCTGCTGCGAAAGTTCTGCGTGCAGTCAATCACAAACTGCGTCAACAGATTTTGAAACTGATAATGGAAAACCAGCGAATGAATGTTACTGAAATATATGTCAAGCTTAGGTTAGAACAATCAGTAACATCACAGCATCTAGCCATTCTCCGCGGTGCAGGAGTCGTTAAAAGCGAACAATCGGGTAAGGAAAGATATTACTCGGTGGACAAAGTAACAATCAATAGAATTGGAAGGATTGTCGAGGACTTTGTTACGGATAAGTCCTGCCCAAAGTAACCAGCTTAGAAAAAGTTGAGGGTGTGAGTATACCCATTACTTTAGAGTGTTTTGTTCGCGCAGCCCGGTTAGAGAGCCCTCAGCTTTTCATAGAGAAAATGACTGCAATTCTTGCGGTCATTTTGTCGCTCGCCGTCAAAGCGAAAAAGCGAAGAATTGAGCGATTCGCTGCGAGTGCCACCGGATGGGGCGAAAGTTTTGAGCATGCAAATGCAACATTCGCACAGCGGAGGAATATTGCGCAGGGATGCCAATCAGCAATGTCAGGAGGAAGCAATATTCCGTAGCGCAGACGGTGGCTACGCAGGCGAGCAAAAACGCAAGGGTGCGGATATACTTTAGGCTGCTTGAAGGAATGGAAAACTCTGCTTTTTCAGCAGGGTTTGGAATGAACTGAATAGTAAGAGCCTAAAGGATATGGGAGCGCCCATGAAGGCTTTGCAGTGAGTAGCACAGAATATGACAAACCGGCTCTAAATGCAAAGTAATGAAGCGCCGCAAAAGACTTTGCATTTAGAGAATCGTTCTCTTGTTCTGGCTTTTGAATGAGATCAACTACCAGAACAAATGTACGATTAGGTTTGGCGGATTATTTGCCGAACAAAAAGCCTGAATTCCTTTCTACCTTGCCTTCATAACGGAGTGGCGGAGGCAAAAAAGTTAGGCGCACTAGCGACAACAAATTAAATAAGCAGTCGAATTAAAAAATAAATTTGGAGATATAAAATAGACTGACTACATTGCAGTCAGTTCATTGTTCCACCAAAAAACGCACTACCAGGCTATGTCTGGCAGGATGTTGCATGGTGGATTTTTTATTTTGCAAATATTCGTAACTGGCAAATAAAAAACAATATGAAAAATCGAAAGTATCAAATAGAAAAAATGAAGGCTCCAAGCTGATAAAGCTTGAAGCCTTTTTATTATAGTAACACCTATTAATTAAGCCCTTTTAGGTGCTACAATTTGCACCACTTGCTGA